>JACRBK010000130.1 GCA_016234525.1 Chloroflexota bacterium | reverse complement strand
GGCGCTGTGGGACAGTAAAACGGAAGTCCGCCATCTGGTGATGACCGCACATGGGATCCAGACCGCCTTAGGGCTGGATGAAGAAGAGGCTTTTCGTTCGCTGCTGCTCGGTATGGTGGACGCTTATCAGGCCCAACATTACCCACCTACCTTAGAACGGGTCACGTTTGTTGACCGCAAACCGAACCGTGTCCGGTTGTTTCAGCAGGCGCTCGATCAGTATTTTATTTTTCAAGCTCCGGCAGCGAATGCACCAGCGCCCTTGTTACCAGGCGCAGCGATCCCGGTGGAAGCAGAATATGATGAGGTCAGCACGCCAGAGTTCCACAAGCCGGAAGCGACTGCTGCGACGCCGCATGTGTTTGTCGCCATGCCGTTTAAAGATACCTATGACGATCAGTTTTATCTGGCGATCCAGCCCAGTGTCAAAGAGATCGGTCTGCTCTGTGAACGGATGGACCTCGATGCTTTTACCGGTGAAATCACCGAGAGGATGTTTGAACGTATCGAATCGGCCCGGCTGGTGATCGCCCTGTTGGATGGTTCGAATCCGAATGTGTACCTGGAAGTGGGGTATGCGTGGGGAGTCCGGGCCAAAACGGTGCTCATTGCTCACAAAGAGGAACCACTGCCCTTTGATGTGCGTGGACATCGGGTTTTGATCTACGATAAAATTTACCAGCTTAAGGAAATGCTTGGTGTAGAACTAAAACGGTTATTGGCTTGACCGGGGGCGGCTGCGCCTCGTATAGAAATAGCCCGTAAAACCCAGGCTGAACCATATGGGAGAGTTGTGTGGTTTGAGGAGTACCTATATTATATATTTAATCTAATTTGCAGGAGGGTGTTATGCGTTACTTAATTGGGCTGTTTCTTATTTTAATGATTGTAATGCCAGTAGCCGCTCAAGGGGATGCCGAAACCGTCCGCCTGAGTGGTGCTTATACGATTGAGGTTCCGAGCGGTTGGTTCGACGGCAGGCCCGCCGGAGCGGGGTATTACTGGAAAACGGATGCATCGACGATCCGTATTCGCACCTACAGCCCCATCGCACAGCAGCATTGGGATGCGGTTGGGATAGACAACCTGCTGGAATATTTGGTGGTCGATGCTTACGAAGCGCGCAGCGTTGATGATGATCAGATTGAGACGCTCCAGTTTGGTGAGTACGAGGGAATTGCGTATACCTACGAGGAAGTCAACGAAGGCCGCCAGTATATGCGGGCGATTTATATGTACCCGATGGTCAATGACTTCATTGCTGTCGGGAGTGTTATACCTAACGAGAGCCACGATCTGAATGATGGTGACGTGGTAGATATGAAAGCGGCACTGGAAACCATCACACTGCAAGACACTTTCATTTTCTATGAGGAGACCCAGCTAGACATTCCAGAGGGTTGGCAGATCACCGACGACTCCAATACGGGGTTTGCACTGACCAGCTTCCGAAAAGAAGGTGTGGCTTTTGACCTCTGGCTCTGGCCCGGCTACGGCGCGGTTGCCGGTTTCGAACGACCTGCTGATTTGCTCGCCTATATGTATGATTCAAACTGGGGCACTATCGAGAGCTTTTCACCATCCCGGATCGAGACAATACGCGTAGCGGGATTTGATGGGGCCTTGTATCGCTTTGCGGCACAGCAGACGGTCAACGACCAAGGGATGTATGATCAGGGGGTGCTGGCCTTTGCTCTATTGGGCAACCACAGCGCTTTTACCGTACACGTGATGACCGACTCCCCAGACGAGCCAATTGACGCGATCTACGAGGTGCTCGACACCATGCAACCCGGCAATCGGCTGGTATGTCCCTTGTTTGCCGATCCCGGTATTCGCATTCGGGAGGAGCCGTCAACGACATCGGCGTTGGTGCGCGAAACGGAGGATGAGACCCTGATCGCGGTGCGGCAGACGACTGGCAGCGACGGCTTTACGTGGTTTGATGTGGGCGAAGGCTGGATTCGTTCGGACGTGATTTTTTACGAAAACAACACCTGTGAAAACATCCCCGTGCGACGTTAGACGGCTGTAACCGGAGAAACGCGCTAATGGCCGTGTCTCACAAAGAGCGTTTTTTGTAAGAATGCCCATCGGCAGCGGCCCCATGAGTCATTCCGAATTTTGAGGGATGACTCATGGTAACTCACGCAATAGTTTTTGCGACATAAATGTTTAGGGGAAGAAAAAATATGCTTGATTTAAACTGGTTACGGCGCGATTTGGTCGAACAACACAGCCTGGATATGCGCCAGTTTATCGATTTTCGACAGTCTACTTTGCCGGACGGACAGCGCCAGATCGAAGCCTATAACGCCAGCGGCCTGACATTTACCGTGCTGCCTGACGCCGGGTTGGACCTCTGGACGGCCCATTATAAAGGGATTCCGCTCACCTGGGTCAGCCAGGGATCGCCCCATATGCCGGACTTGGGCCAGTCGTGGCTGCGCCAGTTTAACGGTGGTCTGCTGACCACCTGCGGCCTGACTCACGCCGGGCCGCCCGAAACACAGCCGATCACCAACGGTGGGCGCGATCTGCACGGCCTTTACAGCCGGATGCGTGCCGCCGAGATCGCGGTGCGCGGCGGTTGGCAGGGCGAAAGTTATTTCTTGGAACTGTCCGGCGCGGTCTGCGAATCAACTCTGTTTGGCGAGCAGCTCCGGCTGGATCGTGTTTACCGGCTGCGCTTGGGTGAACCGGTGATCGAATGGCAGGATCGCGTCACAAACCGGGGCGATCAGCCTATGCCGCTGATGGTGTTGTATCACATCAACCTGGGCTATCCGCTGATCCAGGCAGGGACGGAGTTCACCAGCGCGCATCATGCTGTCCACCCGCGTGATAATGCGGCCTGGGCCGGGTTTGACCGTTGGCCGCACTACGAAGGGGCGACTCCCCGCTACGCCGAGCAGGTCTTTTTCCATCATGTCAAAGCACACGGGGGCGGACAGACCGCCGCAGCGCTGCTCAACGAATCGTTTGGGCTGCGTTTTGCGTGGGATACACGCGCTATGCCTTATTTGACCCAGTGGAAAAACACGCGCCAGGGCATTTATGTGAGCGGGATCGAGCCGGGCAATTGCATTCCCGAAGGGCAGGTTTCGGCGCGTGATTCTGGGCGGCTGGTGATGATCGAACCGGGCGAAAGCCAGACCTTCGGCTGCACCCTGACCGTATTGGACGGGACAGCGGGGATCGAAGCGTGCCGCGCCGAGATCGATTCGCTGCGTCAAGACGGAACACCCGCCGCAGGCTGTCGTCTGGCGCGCTAAGGGCTATCCTATCATTGGTTTGTGTAGGGGCAGGGCTTGCCTTGCCCCATTGGGCAACCCAAGGGTTACCCTACAAAAGACCTGTTATTTGATCTCTAGTGGCATGAAGCAATAAGGCTTTGCTAGTGACTTTTGTACCTGTGTGGGCTTGTGAATTTGTGCCATAATTAGAAATCGGTTAATTTTGCTCCGGGATCATATTTGGGCGGCAGGGAGAAGACTGCCGGACGCGGTATCATAAACGAGGAGAGCGGGGCGCGATGTGTGTCTATTGTAAGGCGGCCAGTGCCATATTAGATACGTTGTGGGATGATCGAGAATTCCGCAATTTCTTTTATGATATGGGCTACGAACTCAGCGACCTGGGGCCGCTGGTGCATGATGTGTTTGTACCGGCCTATTTGCGCGTTAAACGGTCTTTGCGCGGCGGCGATCTGGAAATGCTGGAAGCGCAAGTCACCGAAGACGTTCTGGCCCCACTGTATAACCGCCCTAACTTCCGAGAAATATGGGATGCCTGGGACCAGCCCACCCGCGATGAATTTGTCCGTGAGCAGTCGGAAATGCAGTTGGCCGAACTGCTGGTGATGGCGTATGACACGCGGCTGGTTGACGCTTATAAACAGGCGTTTTTGGATCACCGGGCCTGACAACCCCTCACTTTTTATTCCTTTTTTCCGCACATTATTTGAAACGGCTCTACCCCTTAGCCTCACCCCTTAGTCCCCTCCCCACTGCGGCGCTGCGCTAGTGGAGAGGGGAAAAACCGGGCGCGGCGGCGTAAGCACAGCTTGTTCTGCGCCGCCCGCGCCGCAGGCTCAAGCCCTGCGGCTAAAGGTCAAATCCCTGGAAGCGCGCAAAAGGCGCTAAAAAACTACCTCTTACAGCCCCTTATGCACATTAACTTTTACATTGAGTCATGTGGATTTACCCCCGGCCCTTGCGCAGAGAAGGGGAGAGAATGCTCGGCTGCGGTCCCCTCTCCAACTGGGTTGGAGAGGGGGTAGGGGGTGAGGCTGCCCTTACTGAAAACGGTTCACTGCAAACTGTCAACTTGCTTTTGCTGACGGCTGAAAGCTGATCGCTGACCGCTTGGACATAGCCGATTGCCCGAAATACGGTACAATCACCGCCTATAACCATTGTCCGTGTAAGGAGCCGTTATCGTGTCACAGCAGGGCGTTACGCCGCAATCTGAAGATTTTTCCCGTTGGTATACCGATATCGTGCAAAAAGCCGACCTGGCCGACTATTCGCCGGTACGCGGCTGCATGATCATCAAACCCTATGGGTATGAGTTGTGGGAAGGGGTCAAAGGGGGATTAGACCGGCGTTTTAAGGCGACCGGCCACAAAAACGCCTATTTCCCGCTGTTTATCCCTGAGAGTTTTCTCAAAAAAGAAGCCGAACATGTCGAAGGTTTTGCGCCCGAACTGGCCGTCGTGACGATTGGCGGCGGCAAAGTGCTGGACGAACCGCTGGTCGTGCGCCCCACCTCCGAGACGATCATCGGCTGGGCATTCCAAAAATGGATTCAATCGCACCGCGATCTGCCGATGCTGATCAACCAATGGGCCAACGTGGTCCGCTGGGAACTGCGCACTCGCCTGTTTTTGCGCACGATGGAATTTTTGTGGCAGGAAGGGCATACCGCCCACGCCACATACGACGACGCGCAGGTCGAAACGATGAAAATGTTGGGCGTGTACACCGACTTCGCGCGCAATGACGCCGCGATTCCGGTGATCCCTGGCCGCAAGAGCAACCAGGAACGTTTCGCCGGGGCGCTCTACAGCTTCAGCATTGAAGCGATGATGCGCGACGGCAAAGCATTACAATCCGGGACCAGCCATAACCTGGGCCAGAACTTCGCCAAAGCGTTTGAGATTCAGTTCACCGACGAAAACAACGAATTGCAGCACTGCTGGACTACCTCGTGGGGTCTGAGTACGCGCATGGTCGGCGCGATTGTCATGACTCATGGGGACGATCAGGGCTTGCGGCTGCCGCCGAAAATGGCCCCGATCCAGGTGGTGATCGTGCCGATCTTCCGCAACGATGGCGAGCGCGGCCCGGTGATGGAGACGATCCAGCGCCTTGTGCCGATGCTGACCGACGCGGGGATTCGGATTCATGTCGATGAGCGGGAGACACTTTCGCCCGGCTTCAAATACAACGATTGGGAGATGCGCGGGGTGCCGCTGCGTATGGAAGTTGGTCCGAAGGATGTCGCCAATAATTCCGTGGCGTTGGCTCGGCGCGATATTCCTGGCAAGGCGGGCAAACAGTTCGTCTCGCAGGACGGGTTAGTCCAGACGATCCGCACACTCATGACCGAGATTCAGGCTAATTTGCTGCAACAAGCCACTGACTTCCGTGACAGCCATCTGCACGAGGTC
Source organism: Chloroflexota bacterium (assembly GCA_016234525.1). GTDB lineage: Bacteria > Chloroflexota > Anaerolineae > Aggregatilineales > Aggregatilineaceae > JACRBK01. The sequence continues at coordinate 2,195 of JACRBK010000130.1, read as the reverse complement.
ACGTCGAGTTATGAGGACTTTATCGCCGTGATCGAGGGGGGCGAATGGGCGCTGTCGTGGTTCTGCGGTCATAAACCTTGTGAAGAGAAGGTCCAGGCGGCGACTTCAGCGGCCAGCCGGTGTTTCCCGCTGGATCAACCGCATCCCGGCGAAAAAGGCAAATGTATCATCTGCGGCGAAGAAGCAGAGGAAATGGCGTATTTCGCCAAATCCTATTAAAACCTGATTGGGCAGGGTTTGCCCTGCCCCTCATCAATTTGTCTTTCGAACAGTACTGTTATTCAGCGAGTGAGGGGCGTGTCTCAGGCAAGGTTTAGATTCTACGCGGAGTTAAACGACTTTTTGCCACCGGCTCGCAAGCAGGTGGAATTTGACCACCCGTTTAATGGACGCGGGTCGATCAAAGACATGATTGAATCGTTGGGCGTGCCGCATACCGAAATTGACCTGATTCTGGTGAACGGGGTGTCGGTGGATTTTTCGTACATCGTGCAAGACGCGGACCGGGTGGGCGTGTATCCGGTTTTTGAATCGTTCGATATCACGCCGCTGGTACGCCTGCGTCCCCAACCCCTGCGCGATCCGCGTTTTGTGTTAGACATCCACCTGGGCAAATTGGCCGCTTATATGCGTATGGTGGGTTTTGATACGCTCTACCGCAACGATTATGAAGACAGCGAACTGGCGCACATCTCAAAAGAGGACCGGCGGACTCTGCTCACCAAAGATCGGGGACTGCTCAAACGCAGCATGGTAACTCACGGCTACTGCGTGCGAGAGACGAATCCCCGCCTGCAACTGGGAGAGGTCTTGCGCCGGTTTGACCTGTTCAACCTGATCGCTCCGTTCCGGCGCTGTATTCGCTGCAACAGCCTGATCGAGTCGGTTCCAAAAGCCGCAGTGCTGGCCCAGCTTTCGCCCGATACTTGCCAATATTATGATGAATTCTGGCAGTGCCAGTCGTGCGATCAGGTGTACTGGCGCGGCTCACACTACCAGCATATGCAGCAGTTTATCGATGAAGTCATCAAAGCCGAATTTAATTCAGGAGAGTAGTTATTATGCCCGTTTATGTTTTGTTGAGCACCCTATCGGAACATGGCGTGTCGTGCGTGGTCGAAGACCCTACCTGCTTGCGCCAGATCAGCCGGGATATTGAGAACCTGGGTGTGAAAGTATTGGAAGAATATGCCACGCTGGGAACCTATGACTTTGTGCATGTGATCGAAGCGCCCGATAACGAAACCGTCGCCCGCGTGAGTATGGAAATGATCGCCAAAGGTCATCTCAAACCGCTGACGATGCCCACCATTTCGATCAACGATTTTATCAGCCGTCTGAGCCTCGACCGTCGCCCCTGAGCGATAGGAGTCTGCTATGCCATCCGATTCGGTTGCTTTTGATCGCGCTGTAGATTATTACGATGATACGCGCGGTTTCCCATCCGGCGAAGAAAAGCACATCGGCGCATTGTTCGCCAGGGTAGGGGGGCTGACTTCTGCCAGCCGCGTATTCGAGGTCGGGATCGGAACTGGGCGGATCGCGCTGCCGCTGGCTCCGCATGTCGGGCAGATCGTCGGAGTGGACCTCGCGCGCCCCATGCTCGAACGCCTGCGCGCCAAACAAACCACCGAGCCGGTGCGGGTGATTATCGGGGATGCGACGGCGCTCCCCCTGTACAGCGGCAAATTCGATGCGGCAGTCGCCGTTCACATATTTCACCTGATCCCGCGTTGGCGGGATGCCCTGCGCGAAGTCGCCCGGATGCTGCGCCCTGGTGGGATGCTGCTGAGCGGGTGGAATGACAAAGCCCGCCGCCTGGGGAATTATGACGATGTGTTGTGGCAGGCGTGGGACGACACGGTAGGCAACCGGCACGATCATCACCCCGGCGTGCATCCCGATCAGTTTGAAACCTTCCTGGCGGATTCAGGCTGGCAGCCGGTCAACGAGATGTTGGAGCATTATTATACGATCACCCGCACCCCGCAGGAGTTTTTGCTGCGCCTGGAACAGCGCATCTGGTCCAGCATGTGGACGATGCCTGATGAAGCGGTCGAGCGTGGATTAGCGGCGGTGCGCGACGCGATGCAGCGCCACCAGATCGATCCGCATAAAGTAGTCGAATATTCGGCGTGTTTTAAAGTGCAGGCGTTTTTGCCGCCGAAATAAGCTTTGAGCGGTCAGCGGTCAGC
>JACRBK010000712.1 GCA_016234525.1 Chloroflexota bacterium | reverse complement strand
TATGCGCTCATCGGGCAGGCCGACAATGCCCGGCACTACGGTCAGATGTGCCTGGAAGCCAGTCATGGAGACGGAGTCGCCCCGTTTTATCTCGGCTGCGCCTATGAAGCGCTGGCCCGCGCCGAAAAAGTCGCCGGAAACACCACGCAGATGGAAGAATATCTGAGCAAAGGGCGACAGGTCGCCGAGACGATCAGCGATCCCGAAGAAAAACAGCAGTTGTTGGAGGATTTGAAGTCGGTGGTTTAATGAAAGTCAATATCGTGGTGCGCAGGCGACCAGCGCCTCACGAAAGCTGCTCTCAAAAGCCGACTTATCTTTTGGACCTAACCGATCCCAAAGCGATTGAAGCGGGGGGTATAAGGATGGGTCTGCTAATAATTCCGCCGCTTCTACTGCCCAATCACCATGAAATTCGCCGCTCAATTCCGCCTGAACAGCCTCAATAACACGTCTATCTTTGCGCTCGGCGAGGCCGACCAACGATTGACCTCGCACGACATAGTCTTCATCGGTCACACGAGCCAAAAGCGCCTCACGGATCTCGGGAGTATCCAGATTGGTCAGTACACTGAGACCAAAGGTGGCCCAATCTCGGACCATATAATCCGTATCGCGTGATAATTCAATCAGAGCATTAGCCGCTGCCAAGTCCTCAAAACCCGACAAACTAAAAGCAACCCCATAACGAACGGCTTCGTGTGGATGGTTTTTGAGGCGCACTAACGGTTCGATAGCGCGCGGATCTTTCAAATGGCCCAGCGCGATACAAACAGCGTGCAGAACGTCGGAATGAGTCTCATGTTGAACCATCTCAAATAGTGCAGCAAGACTCTGTTCAAGAAATGACAGTTGAGGTGCATCTAGCTGTGCGAGAATAAAAGCAAACAGCATTCTTTCTTTCGGGTGTTCACTGGTGCGCAACCGTTGAACAGTGGAAAACACTTCAATAGGATCACAATAAGCCCGTAAGATCGATAGGGCATCTGAATCACAGGGAATCTCTTCGAGGTCCATTTGAACCAGGGCAAGTTCGATCAGGTCGTCAATCGAATGATTGGGCAGATATTGTATGTTCTCATCCATCCCACAGCCCTCCCCCAAAGTGAATATTCTCAGTAGAACTGGGCGCAAGGCGGCAGCGCCTCTACACAAAAACCCTGTTTTTCGCTGACGGCTGATCGCTGAAAGCTGACGGCTACCTCTGCTCTGCCACCCACGCCGCGACAACGATCATCGCGCGCACATCGTCCAATTGGTAGGAACAGGCGCGGGCCAGATGCGCCGTGTTGCCACTGGAGATCCACGCCCGGTAATCGGACCACGCCATAAACCAATCGGTATACGCTGCCCACTGGAATCCGAAATAGGCCGCGACGGTCTTGAGCGATGTCCCTCTGGCGGGAATTTGCACGGCGCGTTTGAACGAGCCATGAAAGTCGTGCAGGCGCGCATCCACTCGCTCGATCACGTCAGCGGGTGCGGTGCTGCGCATCACCCCGGCGTCGAAGCCCGTCCAATGCAGCACCGGCTGATCGTCGGCGCAGACAGCATCCGCGAACACCCGCCACACCTCATCCCCATCCGACGCGAGAATCACCGCGCGGCCATCGGGCAGCGGCAGCGTCTCGTTCCGGCGGCGGTGTTCGTCTAAGACCACGACTTGCATATCGTCCCGATTCCGCCCCCAACCAATGCTCCACACGCGGCCTGTATGCGGGCTGGTTTCGATGTCGAAATACCAGACCGGATCACCGCACATACCCGGCAGCGGCCCAAAGATCACCGGGCAGTTTTCAAGATAGGCGCGCGCCTGGGCGTGGATCGCGGGCGCGGTCACTTTGCCGATATGTTTGAAACAGCACAACTCCTCCACCGTCAGCGCGGCGACCTGTTCCACCGAGCGAATCCCCACTTGGGAAAAATGGGCGCGCGTGGCGCGGTGCAGGCTGTTCAGTCCATCCAACTCGATCATTGATCCCCCTCAATTTACCCCTATCCCCCGGCCCCTTTCCCCGCTGCGCAGAGAAAGGGGGAGAGTCCTATAGTTGAGGCACGCCACCGCCTGCCCGACAAAGACGCCAATCATACCGCCTTCCGCCGGAACATCATTGCCGCGCTGCCCCCGATCATCACCGCGCCCAGGCCCGCGATCAGCATGATCGCCGTCAGCAGCACCGCGTTATCCGATTTTCGGCGCACCGTCGCGTGAGCGGCAGGTACCGTTGTCGCGGTAGCACTGGCGGTTACGGTGGCGGTCAGCGTCGGGGAATCGGTAGGCGGGGCGGTGAGCGGCGGCGCGGCGGAAACAGTAGGCACTATCGCCACACCATCAAGCACTACTGTCGGGATCAATGTGGTCGTAGGCCGCAGCGTGACCGTTGGGCTGAGCGTCGGCGGCGGGACATCGGTGGGCGTAGAGGTCGGCGGCTCTGGTGAAGGCGTAAACGTCGCCGTCGGGACCGGCGTGGGCGTTGCGGTAGGATCGGGCGTGCGCAGCAGGATTTTATCGCCGGGAAAAACCACCACGCCGCGCTGCATCCCGTTTAGGGTCAGCAGTTCGTCCAGCGTCAGGCCGTGAATCGCCGCAATATCCCAAAGAGTTTGCCCCTCCTGCACGATATGTTCTAACTGCGGGGTCGGCGTGGGCGGCGGGGCCTGACCTTCCGCCAGCCGGACGGTGATCCGATCTCCCGGATGCACGACCGCGCCGGGCTGCAAGTTATTCATATAACGCAGATCGTCCAGCGTCACGCCGTACACGGCCCCAATATCCCACAACGTTTGCCCCTCCTGCACGGTATGAACCACCG
>JACRBK010000715.1 GCA_016234525.1 Chloroflexota bacterium | reverse complement strand
GCGGCCCGTTCAGAGAGGATCAGCCGGTTGCGGGCGCGGTCAATTTCGACGACCTTCACCGCCATATCTTCGCCCACCATGCTGCTCCAACGTTCTTCGGGGCTTTCGCCAGCGGCGCGCTGTTGGCGCTCGCGGCTGATCTGGCTGGCCGGGACGAATCCGCGCACTTTGCCAAAGCGCACGATCAGGCCGCCTTTGTTATACCCCGCGACTTTGCTAAAGTAGACCTGCTTGTTGCGGTGGTGTTCTTCGGCGAGCCGCCAGTTGTTTTCTTCTTCGGCGCGAGCCAACGACAGAACAGGCCGCCCATCAGAGCCTTTGGCTTTGAGGACGAACGCCACCACCGTGCCGCCAATGTGTAGGGCTTCTAATGCGGCGCGATCCATCCGCTCTAATTCGCGGCTGGCGATCACCCCGACCAGTCCTTCGCCCAAGTCCACCAGGACCTCGGTGGGGCTGGTAGCCAGCACCACACCTTCGACCACTGTTTTGGCGCGGACGCGCGCGGCACCCTCGACGGGTTCTTCTTCCGCTTCAGCGGGTTCATCTTCCGCCGATTCGTCCTCAGACTCATCCACAGCGGGCGGTGCGTCCTCCATTTCGGCAGCACTTACGGCGACTTCGTGCAGCATAACCTCATCGGGAGCGGACTCCGTCAGAGTGGCGGTAGGTTCCGACAGCTCAGCATCCTGAGCGGCGGGAGTGGTGTTCTCGACATCAGACGACTCGTCGCCGGAGCGTTCGTCCTGGTCGAGATTCATGTGGTTGGGCATCATGATTTAAGGTCTCCGGTACTTCTAAGCGCAGAGCGATTATACACGCTAGCGAAACAAGAATCAAAGGTCAGTTTCATGGGGGAGATGGGGAGCAGGTACTGCGCACCACCTCTCTGATGACTGACGGGTCCTGATCCCAAGAGGTTTTATTAACAGCATTTTTATGCCCAATTAATCGCTGTCTAATATGCTAAGCTTACCATAACCTTAGCGGGAGAAAGAGATATGGGATTCAAAGTAGCGCGTTATAAAGATGAAGCCATCGTTATCACTCACTATCTGGAACCTTTCGATCACGGGCGAGAACCGATGGAAGCCGCTTTTGAGGCTGTGCAGTTGATGTCCAATGTCCCAGGAATTATTTACAACCTTCTTGATCTTACCGGGCTGGAGTTGAGTTTTTCGGACCCAGTCATAGGGATGGGAGAGATGTCTGCTCACCAGGATGAGATCAATTCGCGCTTTCGCCCGGCGCTGATCGGTACGTCCGAAATGATCCAACTGCTGGCCTCTGCTGCCGCCCAGCAGCAGTATGGGCAGCGAGAATTCCCCGTCTTCTCCACCCTTGAAGAGGCGCTGGCATTCGTACATTCAAAGGCTCGCCTGGGTAAATCAGCTTAAAAATGCAGAATATCAGAGCGGCGGGTGTATGCACCTAAAAACACGCCCGCCCTACCATAGTAGCCCCGTCCTAAATGATCCCCTCCTCACTGCGCTGGTGATGAGGGGAAAACCGACCTCCGCGCCTTACATAGAACACTTCGCCCTGACTGAAAACTGATGACTGATGACTGAAGACTGTAAACTTGCTCTTATGACCGCTTGGTTAAACGCACTATCCCACAAGCAGCCCGGCTGCGTTATAATCTCACCGTTGAGTGTCCAGTTGACGAGAAATGATTGAGGCTCACTGTGCGACAGGCAGTTTATCCATTTAGTGCGATTGTCGGCCAGGAGCGCATGAAACGCGCCCTGATCCTGAATGCGGTCAACCCCAGCATTGGCGGGGTATTGATTCGCGGCGAGCGCGGCACAGCCAAATCGACGGCGGCACGCGCGCTGGCGGCTCTGCTGCCCGAGATCGAAGTGGTGTCGGAATGCCGTTTTGGCTGCGACCCGAACCAACCCGAACAGTTTTGTGACGAATGCCGCGAGCGCCAGGCGCGCGGGGAGTCTGTGACTCCGCGCCGCCGCCGCACCCGTCTGGTAGACCTTCCGGTGAGCGCTACCGAAGATCGCGTCGTCGGAACACTGGACATCGAAAAAGCGATCCAGAAGGGCGAACGCCAATTTGATCCCGGCGTGTTGGCAGCGGCCAACCGGGGTATTTTGTATGTCGATGAAGTCAATCTGCTCGATGATCATGTGGTCGATCTGCTGCTCGACTCGGCGGCGATGGGCATTAACTTCGTCGAGCGCGAAGGGATCAGCTTCCAGCACCCGGCGCGTTTTATCCTGGTGGGGACGATGAATCCCGAAGAGGGCGAACTGCGCCCCCAGCTTTTGGATCGTTTCGCGCTGTCGGTGGATGTGCGTGGGCTGAACGATGCCGGGGAACGTATGGCGATTTTGGAACGGCATATCGCGTTTGATGCGGACCCCGAAAATTTCCGGCGCGAATGGGCGCCGCGTGAGCAAGAACTCTCCGCCCAGATCGAAACCGCCCGGCATATCGTGGATCACGTAGAATATACTCGCCGTGACCTGTATATGATCGCCACACTGACCGCCAGCCTGGGCGTAGACGGTCACCGCGCCGATCTGGTGATTCTCAAGGCGGCGCGCGCTCATGCCGCGTTTGAAGGTCGTAAGACGATCACCGAGCGCGATATTTTATTAGCCGCCGAACTGGCACTGCCGCACCGTATGAAGCGCGGCCCATTCAGCGAAGCAACCCTGTATGAAGGCGAACTCAGCGAGCGCCTGTCCCAGCTTGGCGAAGAATTTCAGGATGGGAACGAACAAACGCAGACCGAAGTCCGGATCGGCGAGAACGCGGCGGATCAGGAAAAAAAAGCGAGACGCTGACCGAGCCTGCCGGCCAGCCGAGCGATATTAAAGATCAGCAGGCCCCCCAACCGGGCAAACAAGATATTTTTGAACAACCGCAGCAGGGCCGATGGTGGGAAGGGGGCGATAAGCTCAAACCGGGCCAGGAATTTACAGCCCGCAGTTTGCACACGCCGCTGGATCGCCTGACCCGCAAAGCGCGGGGCCGCCGCAGCCGCACCCATACAGATCGTAAACATGGGCGTTATATCCAGGCGCGGCCTGCGGGTGAAAAAAGGGACGACATCGCGTTTGATGCGACTCTGCGTGCCGCTGCGCCCTACCAGCGCCAGCGCGAACCCGAACGCGACGTAAACCAACTGGCCTATTCGATCCACCGCCAGGATTTACAGCGTAAGGTGCGCGTGCGCAAAGCCGCCAACCTGATCCTGTTCGTGGTCGATGCCAGTTGGAGCATGGCGGTGGCTGAGCGTATGAACGCCACGAAAGGCGCGATCATGTCGCTGCTCACCGACGCTTACCAGCGGCGAGATCGTGTGGGGTTAGTCGTGTTCCAAAAAGATCGCTCGCAGCTTGTGCTGCCGCCGACCAATTCGGTCACGCTGGCGAAAAAAGCGCTGGCTGATATTCCGGTGGGCGGCAAAACGCCGCTGTCGGCGGGGCTGTTTTTGGCGTATGAAGTCTTCAGACGCGAGAAACTCAGCCATCCTGACGTGATGCCGCTCATGATTTTGCTCACCGATGGCGCGGGCAATGTCTCGATGTCTGAGCAGCTTGCCCCAATGGACGAGGCCCATCGTATCGCGGACCAGATCAAAGACGCCGATATTCGCAACGTCACGATCAATATGGAACACGCGGCTTTTGATCAAGGGCTGGCCCAATCCCTCGCGGATCGGTTGGGCGGGCCGTGTTACACGCTCGCGGATTTGCACGCCGCTTCGTTGTACGAAACGGTGCGGATTGAGTTGGATCGGTAGATGGTATGAAATGGTGCGGATTGAACTGGATCGGTAGGTAGTGCATGGCGGCTCCGGCTGCACCGTCTGTTCCGGCAGTCCAACGCCCCTGGCATGGAATCGCCCTGGTGATCATCGGGGCGTTTTGTTTTAGCCTGGCGATTCCCCTGGTGCGCTGGACGGATGGGTTAGCCACCCCGGCGATTGCTTTTTACCGGGCGTTGTTCGCTTTTATGTTTCTCTGTATGCTGATCACGCGCCACCGGGAGCCGGTGCAGTTTGCCACTTACCGCGCGTCGATGCGCCGCCTGCTGGTGTTAGGCGTGGCAGTCAGCATGACGGTGGTGCTGTATACCTACTCGATCCAGCACACCACCGCCGCGAATGCTGCCCTGCTGGTCAATTCGGCCCCGATCTATGTGGCGGTGCTGGCCCCGCTGGTGCTGCACGAAGCCCGCGCCCGTTATACCTGGATCAGCCTGGGGCTGGCCGTGATCGGGATCGTCTGTGTCTCTGGCCCAACGCATCTTGATTTCGATTCGCTGGATGGGATCGCAGCGGGGGCGCTGTCAGGGGCGGTGTATTCGGTGGTGCTGATGCTCAGCCGTTCGCTAAAAGGTAAGGTGAGCGGCCTGACTCAAAACCTGTGGAGCAACGGCATGGTGGCGCTGCTGCTGATCCCCTGGGCGATCCAGGCTCCCGCCGCCACCGTGATCGATAATCTCCCGGTGCTGATCCCGCTCGGCGTGTTTTCGCTCGGCCTGTCGTACCTGCTCTATTTTCAGGGGTTGCAGCGAGTCAGCGCGCAGGTGGTCAGCGTGGTGGCGCTGTTCGAGCCGCTCAGCGGGGCGGTGATGGGGCTGGTGTTTTTCGGCGAAATCCCTGACTTGATCGGGTGGATCGGCGCAGCGCTGATTTTAGCCAGTATATACCTGATCTCGGTAGAATGAACGCTCAAGATCGCCCTAAATAAGGAAGAGATCATGGAATTGGCAGTCGAATTAGTCTTGTTGATGTTGGTCATCGGCGTGATCATGGCCCTGGGCCGCTACTTTGGCGGGCTGGCGGCGCTGGACCTGATGGTAGAGCAGTTGCAGCGGGAATGGGATCAACTGGGTGCAGTTATTCAGGTTGCCCCACTGCGGGCGGATCATGCCTTGAACTTCAGCCATCGTAAGCCGGAACAAGGCGTGCTTGGGATTGCCAACGATCAGATTGTGTTTCGCTTTGCCAAACGACAGTACATCATTCCATTTTCCACCATTCGCCAGGTGAGCCTTCGTGATGTGGAATACCGCAATATGCAGGGCGACGTGATCCGCATAAAGGATGTGGTGGCGATTCACCAGGATAACCCGCCTGACGCGGCAGAAATGGTCGAGCATACCTTTTGGATCAAAGAGGGCAGCCGCCCGTTCGCCGAGTCAGCCGCCCGGTTGTGCGGCGTAGAACTGCGCCAGGAACCCCCTTTCAGGAGTCTATGACTACCCATCGTTCGGACAAACTACGTCGCGCGAACAAACTCTATGGCCGGACTCTGGCGTTAGGGCTGGCGATGCTCGCCGGGGCGCTGACGCCCCAGGCGCACAACCTGTCCTCGGTTATTCCTTATCTGTTGATCACGATGCTGTTTTTCGCTTTTCTTGATATTACAGTCAGCCGGCAGGTATTCAGCAAGAGTATTTTGGCCGTGTTGGCGGCGAATCTGTCGATTGCGTTTCTGGCGTTTATCATCGTCGGGCAGTTCGATTCTGATCTGGCGCTGGTCGCGTTTATGACCGGGATCACGCCTACCGCCGCAGCGGCCCCGGTCTTTGTCGGGTTTTTAGGTGGGCGGGTCGATTATGTGCTGGCATCGGTTTTGCTGACGAATGTCTCCGTCGCAGCGGTGATTCCTTTTGCGCTGCCGCTGGTGGTCGGGACCAGTATGCACGTTTCGACCTGGGAAGTGCTGCAATCGGTGCTGCTGGTGGTCTTTGCGCCAATGGTGCTGGCGGGCGCCTTTCACTATTTGCCCGGCAAGGCACAGATTGAAATCCGGCGATTCAAGCGTTATTCGTTTGCGCTGTGGCTGATGGTGCTGTTTTTTGTCTCGTCCAAAGCCACCTATTTTATGCGGCACGATCTCACAGTGACCGGCGCGCGGCTGGCCGAGATCGCGTTGATTTCGCTGGTCATCTGCATGATCAATTTTGGCGTGGGATCTCTGTTGGGCGGTAAAGAATATAGGCGCGAGGCCAGCCAGTCGTTAGGGCAGAAGAATAATTCATTCACCATCTGGTTAGCGCTGACGTTTGTCAGCCCGCTGGCGGCGCTCGGCCCCACTTTTTATGTGGTCTATCACAACCTCTATAACTCGCTGCAACTCTATT
>JACRBK010000129.1 GCA_016234525.1 Chloroflexota bacterium | reverse complement strand
TGCCTCAGAAAGTTCAACCGTTTGGGTTGTGGTGGGTTGTTGAGCGTCCATCGTTCCACCTCATGCTTAATCTCTTTATAGGTAGTGTAGCACACCCCAGAAATCCCGAACAACCACCGTCCCACCTATCGCTGCCCGCTGCTGACCAACCTCAGCCCCTGGTGGTACCCCTATCCCCTGCTTTTAGGGTAGGTATTTTAGCCTCACCCCCCGCCCCCTCTCCATTCAAAATGGAGAGGGGGAGAAATCAGCGAAAAAGTCCCCCTCGCTACGCAGTGGAGAGGGGGATTTAGGGGGTGAGGCCCGCCGGAATAGTTTGATCTCTATCTCAAAAAGTGTTACACGTTGAGACTCACTTTGACGGAGGGAGAACATGCTTCAGTCCACTGATGTGATTATCCAGACGCGCCGCCTGACTCATTGTTATGGCAAGTTCGCGGCGATTCAAGACGTTGATCTCGAAGTGCGGCGCGGCGAAGTCTTTGGTTTTTTGGGGCCGAACGGGGCCGGAAAAACGACGACGATCCGTACCCTGCTCGACTTTATCCGCCCCTCGGCGGGGTCCGCCACCATTTTCGGGCTGGATACCCGGCGCGAGGGAGTCACCATCCGCCAGCGCACCGGGTATCTGCCCTCGGAACTGGTCTTGTGGAATAACTGGACCGGTCTGGACTATGTGCGCTGGTTGGAACAGGTGCGCGGGCGGGGTAACGGCCACCTCGCGGAAGCGCAGCGCCTCGCCGGGCTGTTGGACTTTGATCTTAAACGCTCGCTGAGGGGCCTCTCTACCGGGATGAAGCGTAAAATGGGCCTGATCGCAGCGCTGCTGCACCGTCCCGAACTGCTGATCCTCGATGAACCCAGCACCGGCCTGGACCCATTGATGCAGCAGGTATTTCATGATCTGGTGCGTGAAGCGCGGGCCGAAGGGCGCACTGTGTTTTTGTCGTCACACAACCTGCCCGAAGTCGAGGCGATATGTGACCGGGTGGGCATTATCCGCGCCGGGCGGCTCGAAGCCGTCGAATCAGTGAGCGATCTGACGCATGTCACCTTCCGCTGGCTGACTCTGACGTTGGATCGCGCCATCTCGCCGGAAACCTTCCGCGCGATTGCGGGCGTCTCTGATCTGAGCGGCGAAGGCGCGGTGCTGCGGATGCGGATCAGCGGCGACACGGATATGGACGCGGTGATCAAACAGGCGGCGCAGTATACCGTGCGCGATCTGCACATCGAACACCCGACGCTCGAAGAAATCTTTTTAACGTATTACGGCAGACGCGAGGGGAACAATCATGAAAGCCGTGTTTAACAAAGCCTTCCACGATTCCGGTCGTTTTGTTTTTTGGATGTCGGTGGCGTCGGTATTGTATGTCCTGTTGATCATGGCCTTTTACCCGTCCATGATCGAGCAGTCCGAAGAAATGGACAAGCTGATGGAGTCTTATCCCAAAGAGATGATGTCCATGTTCTACGGCGGCGATGTCGAAGAAATGAGCATCAGCGATCCGGGTAATTATGTACAGTCGCAGTTTATCACCTGGCTGGAACTGATGCTCGGCGGGATCGTGATCGTCCAGGCGTTTAACGCGCTAACCAACGCCGAACGTGACGGCACGCTGGATGTGATGTTGAGCCTGCCTGTATCGCGACGCGCCTATCTGTTAGGCCGTATTTTGAACACGGTGGCGGGAGTCTTGATCCTGTTGGCGGCGTGCTGGGGATCGCTGTGGCTTTCAACGCTGATCTGGCCGGAATTTGATGTGTCGATAGGGCGCCTGGCGCTGGGGACGTTTGGCGGATTCTTCCCGACGATGGTCGTCGCCGGGTTCGCCTATCTGCTGGCGGCGATCATCCCTTCGAGTAAACATTTCAGCGGGCCGCTGTGTTACCTGTTTTTGTTCGGCTCCTATCTGCTGTATATGCTGGCGGCGATGATCAATTCGCTCAAGGGATTCAAGCCCATTTTTGTATTTCACTATTATAACGGCGGTCAGATCATCCGTGAGGGGATCAATGTGGGCGATTGGCTGCTGTTGAGCGGGGTCGCCGTGATCTATTTTGCGCTGGCATGGTGGCTGGTCGAGAAAAAAGAGTTAGGGGTGTAGCCCGATAGGCATTAAGCTAAGGAATTTCGGGCTGTTTTTCACTGAGCCTCACCCCTGACCCCCTCTCCACTTCGTAGAGAGGGGGAAATGCAGAGGGAAGGTTTAGCCCCTCTCCATGCAATGGAGAGGGGTTGGGGTGAGGCTAACACAGGAGAAAACGACTTAGCTTAATGTCTATGCCCCTGACCCCTCTCGGCGCAGGCGGAGAAAGAGGGGCCGGGGCAAGTAATCCCAAGCCGTAGTTGCTCACAGAGGTGATATGACGTTCGCATGACGTGCAATCATACGCCATGTGGTCTCTTTCTTTTTCCAAATGTTCGTGTACCGCCGCTCCACAATCGCTCCTGCGCGCGGCGTTTCCCCCACCGGCTCGACAGTCTCAGCACCCATCACAATGGCGATGTCATCGTTGAACCTGATCGCCTCAATCCGCCGCTCGAATACAGCGTATCGAATCAAGCCGCGCTTGACCAACCCCAAGGCATCATCCCGGCTCAGCGTTATTCGATTTTGGGGATTATTCACGATAAATTCTTCTGACCATAAGTGCTCGAGCTTCGTTATGTCCTCACTGAGGACGGCTTGACGCTCTTGCTCTTCGAGCTGGCGGATCGTGTCTTCCTCGCTTGAGATGTTTCCTGTTGTCATGATGCCTTCCTCCCTGAGTGTCTAGCAGTGTATCCCACTACGGACCCTCTAGTGATTATCTAGATTAAACGTATAAAATGACAATCGAGTTAGAAGTCCTCTTTGCCCTCAGAAATCTGGATAGAAAAGATATGAAGATCGCCCCGCCTTGTTTTTGCTCAGGACTGAGTGCTGAAAACCTGATCGTTTCTCAGGGCCGCGTTGCTCTGAACCCCCGCCCGCAGTACAATCAGATCGAAATGAGTGAATGATTCGGTTGATGGGTGCGGGCTATGACCACCGTTGTATTGTTGATTGATCCTGATATTTCGTTTATGGTGACGATCAAGCAGGCGCTTGAAAGCACCGGAGATTTCCGTATCAGCCTGGCGGCGAACGGCGGCGCGGCAGAAAGTCTGCTGCAAGACGGCGGTTATGATGTCATCGTTGCCGGGTTTGATCTGCCCGATATGGATGCGATGGAATTGATCCGGCGGCTGCGGCTGGTCGATCCACAGCTTCCGATCATTGTTTGCCCCCACACCACCGTTCATTATGAGCGCGTTCGCCTGATGGATGTGCAGGGCGCTATCGCCAAGCCCTACACGGCCCGCGATCTGATTCTGTATGTGCGTAATGTGCTGCGCAAGCTCAAAACACCTCCGCCGCAGCCGCCGCCCAAACCCGCCGCTCAGGATGTGCTGCGCGAGTTCGAGGCGCTCGAAGCGACACGCCCGGAGACTCGCCAGCCCGCAGAAGAAAAACCTTCGGGGAACAAAACACGCCTGCTGCCGCCCGATGAGCCGCCGGTGAACGAGACGCGCCCGCAGGATGATACGGCGAAATCATCGCACACCCGCGCGTTAGACAGACCTCAAGACCCGTCCAAAACCCGCGTCTTAGAGCCTCTCGAAGACCCATCCAAAACTCGCGTCTTTGATGATCAATCGGATCAGGTGGATACGAGCCAGCTTCCTGATACCGATTCGCTGGATGGGCTGATGGAGCGTCACGGCTGGGAAGCGCGCGAGCGCCGCCCACAGACCAAACCCCTTTCGCCGCGTGTTGATGAACCCCCACGCCAGGCGGGAGATACCCCCGCCGTGCCGGGCCAGGACCTGGATTCGATGCGGCAGTTTCTGGCAACGGATCGGGGCGCGCACGATACCTATGAATTTGGCGAAGTGTTAAACGCGGTAGCCCAGTCTGATCCCTCGGCATATGATCGCCCGCCGGATGAACGCGCTTTTCACGATTTGGTGGACTCGATGCGTCCCTCTGCGACCGATCGCCCGCGCCGCCCGCGCCTCGAAGAACTGCTGGCGTCGATGGCCTCCGATATGGCCAGCAGTGAGCCATCAGATTCTACCGGCAGCGCGTTAGATTACGTGTTGGACGCGATCCGGCGTGGCACACCGCCTTCTACGCCCGGCGCGCTGAGCGATGCCGATCTCGATGATACGACCATTGGCGAAGTGATCGACGGCATGTTTGATCCTTCGTTTGAGGGTGTGTTGGCGGCCTTGGCCGGTCAAGAAATTGGTGACGACGACTACGAAGAGCCGACCTATGATCGGACTAGAGATTTCGTAGAGAGTGTCGAGCCTTCGCCCCAGGATCAGTTTACGCTCGAAGAAATGTCGGGGGATGAAGATCGCCCCGCCTGGCTGGAAGCCTACGAAGTCGAGGGCATCGCGCCCGCTGAGATGGCTCCGCCTTCACCGCCGCCGCTTGTCCCACTGATCGAAGAGCCGCCGGTGTCGTCCGAAGATTCATCACATTATCCGGCTACGGCGGCGCTGACAGCCGCCACCGGGGCCGATGAGAGCAGCGAGCGCGTGCTGGATTCGCTGTTGGCGCATATCGAGCAGCAGCTTCCTCCCCCGCGCAAACTGCGCCCCCACCTGAAGCCGCTGCCCTCGTGGCAAAAACAGAGTCTCTCCGGCCCGGATCAAGGGATGCAGTCACTCTTTGATCACCTGGAAGGCGTGCGATCCGCCTCGCCGGGCGGGGTGGAACTGGACGAGGCGCTGAGCGATCATGGGCCGGTGGCCTATGAGGAGCCGCTGCTGTCGACGCAGGATACCCGCCCGTCGTTGGTCATCCGCGAGTTTCAAGAGAGCGTGCCGCGTTCCACTACGCCGCCCTCCCCGGCGGCGGAACCGGATCAAGAAGAAAACGATCTGCGCGCGCTGGCGGATTGGGAAGAACTGCCGCCAGGAATGCTCACGATTGAAGAATTGTACGCCCTGGCCGATCTGCCCGCCGAGGTTGAATCCGAGTCTGGCACGCCGTTCGCCGAATCACCCAACCCGCTGCCGGATCGCCCCGCCGCGCTGCCTGAAGAACAGTCGGAAGAACGGTCAGAAAAACGGTCAGAAGAACGACCCGAAGAACGACCCGAAGAACTGCCAGAGCCGGAGATGAGGGGGGGCGTGATCTTCCCGCCGGACGAGTCGCACCTGATCCCGCTGCCCGCTGATACAGCAGCAATGATGATGATCCAGGGTGGGCTGACGATGAAAGAGGCCGTCGCGGATGAAGAAGAAGCGGCGCAGACGGCGGTGATGCTGACCCAATATTCGCTCGAAAGTTCGGCTCAGGCGACGATGCTCACCCGGCCCGGCAAACGTCTGGCTCAGGCGGGCGAGCTGCCTCCCGCCGCATTGGACCGGCTGTTTCAGGTGGTTGATCATGCCTGGAAAACCAGTTCGGATGATCTATCTGGCCCGCTGGTGCGTTTTATCAGCCTGCCCGATGCGGGAGACTTTGCCCTCTACAGCGCGCCGTTAGGCAGCGAACTTTACTTGAGTATGGTATTTAATACCGATACCCCGGTGCGTACTATCCGGCGGCAGGCGCGGCGCTTGAGCGAATCGCTTGAGTTCGTGCCCGAAGTGTCGCCGGACGCGGCCCCGCCCGAACCTCCCGCCGCGACGACGACCCCCAGCCGTCCTACCGAACTGCGCGCCCCCGCCGGGCTGCACGAAGCGGCGGCTGAAAGTATGCCGGTGCGCCCGGTTCCCACCGAGCCGTACAGCGCTTATACCTGCCTGTGGCTGCCGTTTGATCCCGGCCAGGAATTACGCGGGAATCTGGCTGATGATCTGGACGAGTGGATTCGGGATCTGGCCCGGCAGCGGGTGTGGGAACTGCACGCGCTCGACATTCATTCGGATTATGTGCTGCTGTCATTCGGCGTGCCGCAGAAAACGCTGCCAGACAGCGCCCTGACCGAATTGATGCAAGAAACCGCCCGCCTCTGCGCGGAATCTTATCCCAGCACGGTGGAGGTCGGCCCGCTGTGGACCGACGGTTATTATCTGGTGGCGCCGTC
>JACRBK010000128.1 GCA_016234525.1 Chloroflexota bacterium | reverse complement strand
TTTTTTGCAGCATTCGTCGGGCAGCACCGGCCTACAAAAAGGCGTGATGCTCTCGCATGGGGCCGTGCTTAATCAAATTGCCGCCTACAGCGCCGCGATCCGGCTTACCCCGCAGGATGTGATCGTGAGCTGGCTGCCGCTGTATCACGATATGGGATTAATCGCCGGATTTATCATGCCGGTGGTCCAGGGTATACCGCTGGTGCTGATGTCGCCGTTCCACTGGGTGCGCGAGCCGCTGATTCTGCTGCGGACCATCCATGACTATAAAGGAACACTGTGCTGGCTGCCTAATTTCTCTTACAATTTCCTGGCGACGCGCATCCGCAAATCGGCGCTGGATGGGCTGGACCTTTCGAGCCTGCGGGCAGTGATCAACTGTTCGGAGCCGGTGCGCCATGACAGCCATGTGACCTTTGCCGAACGGTTCACCGAATACGGTCTTGCGCCGCTGGCGCTGCAAACATGTTACGCGATGGCGGAAAACACGTTTGCGGTGACACAGAGCGAGATCGGGGCCGCGCCCGTTGTAGATGAGATCAGCCGTGACCTGATTATGACACAGCGTCGCGCGCAGCCGCTCAACGGGTCGTCTGCCCCTTCTATGACAATGGTATCATGCGGGCAGGCTATCCCGAACACGGAAATCCGTATTGTAGACGCTGAACGGCGTGACCTGCCCGAACGTTATGTTGGCGAGATCGCCCTGCGCAGCGATTGTATGCTCACCGGCTATTATCACCGCGCGGATGCTACCGGCGAGGCGATGCAGGACGGCTGGTATTTTACGGGTGATTACGGTTATCTTGCGGACGGAGAATTGTTCATCACCGGGCGCAAAAAAGACCTGATCATCGTCGCGGGAAAGAACATCTATCCGCAGGATATTGAAAACATTCTGAACGATATCCCCGGCGTGCATCCGGGCCGGACGGTAGCATTCGGTGTGCTGAACGAGCAGTTAGGGACCGAGGACATCGCCGTGATCGGCGAAGTCGAAACCGAAGACCCCGACGAACTAGACCAGATCAAACGCGAAATCAGGGGGCGCATCGCTCAAACCACCGATGTGATGGCTCATTATGTTCATCTGGTCGGTCCGAACTGGCTGCTCAAGACATCGAGCGGCAAGATCGCGCGCGGGGCGAACAAGGACAAATTCATCAAAGAGGTTATCGAAAAGGGTGAATAATCGGGCGCTGCGATGGGTGCTGGGTAAAATATTCAGCCGCGAAAACGTGTTCGCGCTGCTGCTGTGTATGATCATCATCCTGGTGTTTATCCTGACTGCCGACAGTTCGCCGCAGTGGATATACCAGGGCTTCTAATCTTGTGGTTAATATTGTGATTTTTGTCACCTGGAAAGTATCTCGCAGCGTGATATGATAGTCAAGATAAATATCTGACTAATCTAAAGAAGCTGCACATTCAACCATGCATGAACTAGGAATCACCCACAGTATTCTGAATATCGCGGTAAAACACGCGCAGCAGGTAGGCGCGATCCGCATCAAAGAACTCAACCTGGTGATCGGCGAGATGTCTAGCATCGTGGATGACTCGGTGCAGTTTTATTGGGAGATGGTGGCCCAGGGAACGCTCGCCGAAGGATCGACCTTGAATTTCCGGCGCGTGGCAGGGCGGCTGCATTGTGACGGCTGCGGCCACGAATTCGCTTTTAACCGGCAGGATTTCGTCTGCCCACAGTGCCAGAGTCCACAGATTCGAATTGTGGGCGGCGAAGAATTTTTTCTAGAGAGCATCGACGTTGATTTCGATCCCGAAAAACAGCGTCCCGTTCAACCCTGAGATCAAGCATAAGGTGATAGGCATGTCTACGAATATCCCCATTGTTGAAAATATCCTGAACGCCAACGATCTGCTTGCCGGGCAAATCCATGACCGGCTGGAACGCGCTGGCGTATTCTCCTTTAATGTCATGGCTTCCCCTGGTGGGGGAAAAACCAGCACCATTCTGCGCACCGTGCGCACGCTGATGGGCGAATTTCGCGTGGGCGTGATGGACGGCGATATTGTGCCGATTGATCTCGAAGAACTGGCAAAAATGGGAATTCCTGTCTCGCTGATCAATACGGGCGGCAACTGCCATCTGGACGCGAATATGGTGATCGGCGCGCTGCCCACGCTGGACTTGAACGCGCTGGATCTGCTGATCATCGAGAATGTGGGTAATCTGGTTTGCCCGGCGGCGTTTAAACTGGGGGTCGATTTGAATGTCGTGATCGCCAGTGTGCCAGAAGGGGCCGATAAACCCTACAAATATCCGACGATGTTTCGGGGCGCAGATGTGCTGCTGCTAAACAAAATGGACCTGTGCGAATACCAGGGTTTCGATCTGGAATACTTCAAACACGGGATCGAAGTGCTTAACCCCGGCGTGGCGTTTTTCCCGCTGTCGTGCCGGACCGGCGAAGGATTCGATGCCTGGATCGATTGGCTGCGCGCCAAGATCAAGACACGGAGCGCCGCGACCCACGTTGGACAATAATCTCGTTCCCGCCCGCCGGATCACAGTAACCGGCGTGGTACAGGGCGTTGGCTTCCGGCCCTTTATTTACGGTTTGGCGCAGCGGTTGGCGCTGGCCGGGTGGGTGCGTAATACATCGGCAGGGGTGGAGATCGAAGTCACCGGGACCGTCGAGGCGCTCGATGCCTTCACCCGCGCTATCACCGCCGAAGCGCCGCCACTCTCACGCATTGAGAGCGTGCGATCCGAGATGATCACGCTCGATGAGACGCCCGTAGGCTTTGAGATTCACCACAGCGCCGCCGTCGAAGGAGCCTACCAGCCGATCTCGCCGGATGTTTCACTCTGCGATGATTGTCTGGCGGAGATTTTTGATCCGGCAGACCGGCGTTACGGGTATGCCTTCACCAATTGCACCAACTGCGGGCCGCGTTTCACGATCATTCAAGACATTCCCTATGACCGGCCCAAAACCACGATGGCCGAGTTCAAAATGTGTCCCGCGTGTCAGGCAGAATACAATGATCCGCTTAACCGGCGCTTTCATGCTCAGCCTAATGCCTGCCCGGTCTGCGGGCCGCAGTTAGAATTGCAGCCCAGTTCGGAACATCCGGTCCCTGATGGATGGGACGATCTGCCTCACGACGAGATCGAAGCCGCGCGCGTTCTGCTGCGCGATGGGCATATTCTGGCGATCAAGGGCGTGGGCGGATTTCATCTGGCTTGTGATGCGACCAACCCCGCCGCTGTCGCTGAACTACGCCTCCGCAAGGGGCGCGCTGATAAACCCTTCGCGGTGATGATGCCGGACCTGGACACGGTGCTGCGTTTTTGCGAGGTCAGTTTTGCCGCGACTCAAGCGCTCACTGCTCGCGAACGCCCGA
>JACRBK010000714.1 GCA_016234525.1 Chloroflexota bacterium | reverse complement strand
CCGGCGGTCGAAGGCGATCTGAACTGGATCAGCCAGGATATTCTGATCTTCACGCCACACCGCCCGCTCAGCGCAGAGCAGATTTACACCGTGACGATTACTCAGGGCGCGCGATCTGTTAAACGCGGCGTGACACTGCACGACGATTTTAGCTGGTCATTTACTGTGCGTACCCCGCGTGCCGTCTATTTAGCCCCTTCGGATGAATATGTTCGCAACTTGTTTATGACCGATCTCGAAGATGGCAGTGTATACCAGCTTACGGCATCCGAAAACGGCGTCGAAGATTTCGCGGTCAGTCCGCAGGGGAATGAGATTGCCTATGCCCAGTACAATGCCGATGGCACCAGTGATTTGTGGATACTGCATCTGATCAACCAGACCAGCCGCCAGATTACAAACTGTGTTGATGCGCATTGTTATGGTCCGGCCTGGAATGCGGATGGGACACAGGTGGCCTATAACCGCGAAGATTATAATTCAGGGCTTGGTTTGGGGCCGAGCTCCAGCCGGGTATGGGTGGTCGATGTTAAGAGCCTGCGCACACAGCTTTTGTTCGAAGACTCTCAGATGTTGGGTTATGGTCCGGTCTGGTCGCCCGATGGTCAGCGCATCGCCCTGATTGACGCTGCTATTCCTGGCATTCGCGTTCATGATTATTCAACGAACTCGGATACAGTGATTGAGAGTATTCAAGGCGTGGTGGGAACATGGTCGCCGGACGGTCAGCAGTTGATCTATCCGGTGCTGGTGCGGGGCTTACTCGGCCAGCAGTTTTACACGCAGCTAGAGATGGCCGATTTTGTCTCGCTTGAGCGTTCCCGGATCAGCGGGCCAGAAGATACCCCGGTCGAAGATGGCGACGGAGTCTGGTCGCCGGACGGCCAGTATTTGGCCGTGACACGCCGCTATCTGACCGAGCAATTTACGATAGGGCGGCAGATTTATCTCCTCGATCCCGACAGCGGCGACGCGCAACCGTTGGTGGTCGATGACGAGTATAATCACGCCGCGATCAGTTGGGATGCCGCCAGCCAGCGGATTATTTTCCAGCGGTTTTCGCTCACCAAAGCGGGGGCGCGCCCTGAAGTGGGTTATTATGACCAGTTAACCGGCGAAGTGAGACAGATCGCCGAAAACGCTATGCTGCCCCAATGGATTCCTTGAGAATACTATCATGTCAATTGAACCATCGAATACTAATCCTGTTTTATCCTCCCGGCGGCAAATTTCGCCGCTATGGTTATTGGCAGTGCTGCCGCTGGCTGCCCTGGTGATCGCAATGTTTACGGCAGTTGATTCTGGCGGTTCAGAGGGTGGGCAAACCTCTCATTCTAACAACTTCCCATCTCCTGCCCCGGTCATCTTTATTCCTCCGACGCGGCTTCCGACACTGACGCCTGGTGTAACTCCGGAGCAGTTGAGCATATTAGACCAGCCGGTTCCCGATATTAGCCTGACCACGCTGCAAGGGGAGTCAATCCGGCTTAGGGCGCTGCAAGATCAGATCGTGTTTTTGAATTTTTGGGCGACGTGGTGCGAACCCTGCCGCGAGGAAATGCCGGTGCTGCAAACGCTGCAAAACGAACAGCAG
The DNA here is from genome assembly GCA_016234525.1 of Chloroflexota bacterium. Lineage (GTDB taxonomy): Bacteria > Chloroflexota > Anaerolineae > Aggregatilineales > Aggregatilineaceae > JACRBK01. The sequence continues at coordinate 3,366 of JACRBK010000714.1, read as the reverse complement.
GCGAATGGTGTGCTGGTGATTGCCGTCACTGATCCGAATTACGGTCAGACTGAGGAGGATATTCGTGTTTTTATCGAGAGATATAATCTGACTCTGACCATTGTGAAGTCGTCGGATGCCCAGTTTTACAGCCAGTTTGGGGTGGCGGTACTGCCGTTAACGTTCATCATTGATCGGGATGGTATTGTCCGCTACCGGCATATTGGACCGCTGACGGCAGAGGATGTTGGTACCTATCTCGATTGGGTGGCTGGTTAGAAGAACAATCGCTAGAAAAACGATAGATTGTTATACTACCTCACAGCTTTAACGTCAGTGCAAGCTTACGTCAATCACCTGTGAAGAGGGTGAAGGTATGAATCGCAGCGATGACTCCACCCGCGTCAATCAGTTGACTTCGCCTTATAGTCCGGCGATCCCTCCTCAGCTTCCACTTGATTTTGGAGACTATCTCTCACTGCTGTGGCGCATTGACCGGCACGCTGAAATGGAAAATCTGGTAATTTATTATTCCAATTGTGCCGCCTCGCTCGCCAAAGCATTAGGCTTTGAGCAGCGCGGCATGGGGCGTTTGATTCGCGCTGTTTCGCCAGGGGAAATGTATCTTTCGCTGAGCAACGTGCCGTTTCGCCAGTCCGGGCGGTTGGTAGATGCCACCTCGCGCAAGGCGGCTATTCACCAGCTTGTGATGCTGCGCGCTGACGTACTCTCGATTGGCTCCTATTCGCACGATTGGGTGGTAGGCTGGCCGGGCAGTGGGATCGCCAACAGCGAACTACGCGAGCGTGTATTTGCCATTCTGTTTACGGCGCTGCGCGGTCAATACGCTCATTTTGGGCGGCTGTTATTGGTGATAGATATTGTGCTGCAAGAACTTTTGATCGGCTCGCGCACTCTAAACGAGTATTCGTTAGGGACACTCATCGAGCGTTACGGTTATCCTGATCCTGAAGACCCGGCGGTTCGCACATTGTTCCAGGGGGAATCGGGCAGTTGGTGAGCGGGAGACGCCTCAAACTTTTTGACCAGATATAACACGGTTTCCGGCCCACGTCCCAGGTCTACATCAACCGTGTGATCATCGATAAACCCCATCCGGCGATATAATGCCAGCGCTCGCACATTGGATGGCAGCACCCCAATCTCCAAAACTCTGACACGTAGATCAACAGCGGCTTGAGTTAACACCGTGATCATGTGGCTGCCGATCCCCTGGCTGCGATAGTCAGGGTGAACGATGAGATCACTGATCTCAGCACTATCGATCCACAGCGTCAGCAGTCCGAAGCCGCAAATCCTCCCATTATATATCCCGACGACCGCCAATCCCTGCCGCCTGATAGAGAGAAGTTGTGCGCGTTTGAGCAGGTCTTGCAGGCTGTCTAAGGCGCGCTCCGGCCAGCACATCTGCTTAAGGTCGGCAGCATCCGCCAATTGGGCGGGTCGGGCATAAATGCGGTGATGAGTGGAATCAAGTTGGTGAGTCATATTCGAATGTGCCTATGCCTTGAAGATATGATGTTCGGCGATGCCAAATACTCGATCTATCGTGTGCCCCTGCCCGCCATCATCTACAAAATAGCCCTGATACGTGCCAAACGGTTGGTGAAAGTCTGAAGTTACTACTCCGGCCAGGTTGATTCGGTCGGCGCGTTCGCCTTCAGGCGTGAATGTCAATTCGACCCGTCCATCGGTGGTATAAATCCGCCAGGGATGCTGAATCGCGGCGGGATCATACTCAAAACGGGCCGCACTGAACAAGCTGAGCCGCCCATCGACCCAGGCGCAGCATTCATTCCACCGGTCGTCATCCCGGATCATATTGTGCGTCAGATTGATCGCTACCGGCACACCATCCTGATCCATCCCCGCGAACGTTGCCCATTTCCAGAAAGAGTTGTGAGGGTAAAACGTTTTTTGCACATCGACCAGCGCCCAATGTTGGTTGCGTGACAGCACCCACGAACGCTCTCCTACTTCAAGCTGTCCTTCGACCGGGCAGGCGATTTTGTGAGTATACATTGGGCGGCGGTGATCGTTCACTGGCAGCACAGCGATCAGCGGTTGGCAGTCTGCCAGATTTTCGTGAACGATAAATTCAGCGTGTATTGGCGGCAGGTGATGGTGTGCCTGAATATCGATTTGGAGATGGTGGTGGCCTTCAGCCAGCCGGTTATGGATCTGAATCTGGTAGCCGGGCTGGCGGAAAAAACCATCATCGTGCCAGAGTTGTTCAGGGATGTGGATCGCGCTTCGGGAGAACGTAGTGCGATTGTGTTCGATGATCTGCCGGGAATGGCGATCATAGACATAACAAAACGAGATTCCCATGAATTTGGCATCAAAAGCGGTGAGACCACAGTAAAAATCGTCGTGGACGATGCCAAAATGCTGCCATTCTTTCAGGCGTAAGTTGCGCCACCAGCGCGGCGCCCAGCGATGCCCATACACGTCTGCATCGACCAGATTCAGTGTTCTGAATGGTTCGCGGAATACTCCGAAATGAATTTGCCCATAGAATACAGGCTGCGGCGGTGTTGGACGCAGTTCTCTCATGGTTGAATTAGCCCTCTAAAGTATGGTGCAGCAGACAAACCGGAACGCGCTCAGCTTTTCCCTTTAGCCACAAGGGGATCAGTTCTTCGCAGAGGAATTGGGAAGAAAGCTGATCATACAGACGGTCTGTGATCATAATGCTGCCAGGGTCGGCGGCGCCCATCAGTCGGGCGGCCACATTCACACAGTCGCCCAAGACGTTAAACTCGCGGCGGCCTCGAGGTGAGCCAAGTTCTGCCGCAAAAACGGCCCCCTGCGCCATGCCGATTTTGCAGGCTACTTTGATCTGTTGGCCGCCGATATTCAGTAGGGGCAGTTCTTGAATAATCTCGCGGATTGCGAGTGCGGCTTTTGCGGCCCGGTAGGCGTTGTTGGCATGGGCTACCGGAACCCCGAACAGAATCATCGTATCCGAGCTGCTCAGGTGATACGTGACCTTTTTAAGCATTCCCCCGCGTGACTCTACCGCTGCGTTGATCAGCGCGAAAGCATGGCAATAAAGGGTGGCGATAGCCTCATTTTCTTCTGGGGATAGTTCGGGATGGGCCGACTCTGACAGGCCAATCAGGTTGACGAATAACACCGTTGGATCAGCAAAATCAGCCGGGATGCCTCGTCGAGCAACATTCTCGACGACCAGATCAAGCACATGGCGCGGCAGGTAGCTGCACAGCGGCTCGATCATCTCAACCGCCTGGGCAATCGCTGCGACCAGTCCATCCATGCTGCGGTCCATCAAGACCAGGTGTGAAGATCGATGGCGGCGCGGCAGCATGATCTCATATTGGCCGAGTTGGTCCTCACTGAAAT
>JACRBK010000717.1 GCA_016234525.1 Chloroflexota bacterium | reverse complement strand
CTGGTGATCGTGAATGAACTGCTCGTCACAGGCGCGTTTTATGACAAAACGCCCTGGCGCGAGATGGCGGCGGACGTGGCGGCGCGCACTCCCGCCGGGGAGCCGGTGCTGCTCGATGTAGAGGGTGAACATGCGGCGGCATGGGTTCATTTTTCGCTCGATCTGCCGGTGGACATGCGCCGGATCGTGAATCTGCTGCCGCCCGAAGCCGAGGGAGTAGATCGTGCCGTGTCGCTCTACGATCTGCGCAAACGCTACCGGGGAGACTTTATCCCGCACCTGCAAGGGATTCTCGCGCCGATGGATGGCGTATGGCTGGTCTATTGGGGCGACGAAGCCAAAAAACACGATATTTTTGATGTGTTGGCGGCGGCGGGATTCGTCCGCACCGGGACGCGATATTATGAACATCACGGCTACCCGATCTATGCTTACCGGTATGATCGTGGGGCCGCGCTGGAGACGCCGCGCGCCCGCTTCGGCCAGGGGATCAACTTGCTGCGCGCCGAGTGGCCCGCGTCCGCCGCGCCCGGCGATACGCTCAGTGGGCTGTTGTGGTGGGGATCGGATATTGAAGTGCTCACCGATTATACGGTCTCAGTTTTTCTGCTGGATTCCGGCGGGACACTGCGCGCACAGCACGACGGTTATCCTGCCGATGCGCAGCGACCCACTTCGACCTGGATTCCTGGCTCGCTGATCTTCGATGCCCATCTGATCGATCTGCCTGAGAATCTGCCGCCCGGCGAGTACACCCTCGGCGTGAAACTCTATACGTGGTGGGACGGCGCGATCCTACCCACAGCGGACGGGGGCGATTATCAGGTGTTGGGGTCGGTGACGGTGCGGTAGTGTTTTTTTACCCCTATCGAAAAACAGGGCGCAGCAAGCGGCGCCCCTACAAAGATCCGGTCGGCTGCGGTCCCCTCTCCAACTGGGTTGGAGAGGGGGTAGGGGGTGAGGTCGCTCTTAAATTGACACTCATTGGGCGCAGCAAGCGGCGCCCCTACAAAAACCCGTTCGGCTGGGGTAGGGGGTGAGGCTGTTCTTACCATGACAGAGTGACAGACTATGTTCAAAATAGGTGATTTTTCGCGGCTGACACAGGTATCGATCAAAGCGCTGCGTTATTATGACGAGATCGGGCTGCTCAAACCGGCGCACATTGATCGATTCACCAATTATCGCTACTACACGGCGGAACAGCTTCCCCGGCTGAACCGGATTCTGGCGCTCAAAGACCTGGGGTTGTCGCTGGAACAGATCACCGATTTGATCCAGACGGATCTCGCTCCGGCCCGGCTGCGCGACATTTTGCAGCAGAAGCAGGCCGAAATTCAGCGGCAGTTAACCGAAGAACGGGCGCGGCTGGCGCGCGTCGAGGCCCGGCTGCGCCAGATCGAGCGGGAAGGGCAGGCTCCGGCTTATGATGTGGTGGTCAAGACGGTTCCGGCGCAGCGTGTCGCCGCGATCCGCGCCGTTGTGCCGACCTATGCCGACGGCGGGCGTTTGTTCGGGGACTTGTTCGGTTATTTGCAGGCGTGCGGGATTGATCCACTCAGTACCACCCCCTGGATGTCTCTGTATCATGATGAGGGTTTCCGCGAACGGGATGTGGATGTGACCGTCACCGCGCCGTTGGATCGCATCGCGCTTGCCCTGCCGGATCGTGACCCGGTGCAGGTGATCGATCTGCCTGGCGCTGAGATCATGTTAAGCGTGATCTATCGCGGCCCGTATGAAGATCAAGCGCCCGCGTATGCGGCTCTGCTGATGCACATTCAGGCGCACGATTACTGTGTCAGCGGCCCCAACCGCCAGATTTATCTGCAAGGCCCCGGCCCCCAGCTTGATCCCGCCGATTATGTGACGGAGATTCAGTTTCCGGTGCAGATCAGGGATGCCGGATAGTCAAAGCTGTCCGTACCTCATATACGATTTCAATGCGACTTATCAGAATCGTTCAAATAGAAGGTAAAAAATGACCAAATCAGAAAAGTTTTGGGACAGAACAGCCGCTAGCTATGATCAGGAAGAAAAAAAGGACGAACAGACTTATATCCAGATTATTGAGAAGACCAAAAAATACCTCAAAATGAGTGACATTGTCTTAGATTTCGGATGCGGGACTGGACTCATCGCTAATGAAATTGCTGACCAAGTAAAAGCGATTCATGCCATTGATAGTTCGTCTAAAATGATCGAGCTTGCCAAAAAGAAAGCCGCTGCGCGCAGCATTGAAAATATAGACTACGCCCATGCAACGCTGTTTGATGAGCGCTATCAGGGCGGCTCATTTGATGCGATTTTGGTTTTTCATGTTCTGCATTTATTGGAAGATACTCACACAGTGATGCAAAGGATCAATGAATTATTGAAACCGGGGGGATTGATCATTTCTGTCACCCCTTGTATGGGAGAGAAAAGATTGACCAGTACTCTGTTATCCCTTATCAGCAAAATGGGATTGGTTCCCACTATGAGATCATTTAAAAGTGCTGAATTGGAAGATTCAATCGTGAGTGGGGGTTTCGACATCGTTGAAAATGAATGTTTGCGTCAAAACACGCAAGAATATTTTATTGTGGCCAAGAAGGTTTAGAGAACCTGATAGGCCAGGGCAGCGTAGATTTGGCCTATCAGGTGGAATCTAACTGTCGTCGCCTACCTTATGGTAGTTCGATTTCCGTCTGGAAGACGATCACAGCGCAGCCACCGACCCGAACTTGTTTAGGAATGCCATTTTCCAGACTGACTTCGACCTCCACAACCCCTGGTCGTCCCAGCGCTTCGCCCTGTTTGGCGCGAAATCGGAAGACGGGATCGGCGGGAGTAACCAGGTTGTGCCGAACCAGATATGCCCCTAACGGTCCATTGGCATTGCCGGTCACCGGGTCTTCGGAGATCCCAATCGCAGGGGCAAACATACGCCCATGCGCCAGCAAACACTGCTCTGCGTTGAGGGTAAACACGAAATAGCCATTACAGCCGATCTTTTTGCTGAGGGTGGTGAGCGCCGTGAGATCGGGTTTTAAGCGGTGGAGCAGATCCCTGCTTTGGATGCCGATCATCACTTTTGAATGCCCGGTAGAGACCACTTGCAGCGGGCAGCGATCATCCAGATCGGCAGCATCCAGGCCAAGCGCTGCCAACAGGTCATGGCGATCTTCACCGGGCAGCGGGTCTGAATAGCTGATGGCTCCTTGTGTCATGATCACCCGGTAGTCATGCCCTTCTTGCACGATCTCCACGGGCAGCAGGCCTACGCCGGTCTTTTGAATGAGCGTACACGAGGGAAGATTTTTCTCGTGGGCTAACACATAATGAGCGGCCACCGTCGCATGACCGCATATGGGAACTTCTGTTTTCGGCGTAAAAAAGCGGACCCACAGTTGATGATCGGGGGCGGTGGGCGACAGCACAAACGCCGTTTCCGAGTTATTCATTTCGCGGGCAATGGCCTGCATCTGCGCCTCGGACAACCCATCGGCGTTAGGGACGACTCCGGCAGGATTGCCCTGAAGTTTTTCGGTAGTAAAAGAATCGACCTGATAAACGCGTATTTTTTTCATGTTTTCCATCTCATGACGAACCAGAAGGAGCAGAGGGGAAAAAGGAAACCAGGACGCCGCCGCGCCCCTACAAAATCAAGTCGGGTGCGGTCCCCTCTCCAACTGGGTTGGAGAGGGGGTAGGGGGTGAGGCCGATTTGTTTTACTTCGCGCGCTTCGGGAAGCGGCTGAGCACCGTCACCGGATTCGGCACGATGGCTTTATCGCCAATTGCCAGTTCACCGAACGCCTTGCCGGGCTTGAGACTCTCCGCCCCGGCGAAGACATACAGCGGCGTGTTTTCGCTGGCGTGCGAGAACTTGAGATACGCCTGTCCCAGCGAATAACCCTCAGAGTCAATGCTGCATGAGGTGACCGTGCCGACCACGCGCCCGCGTCCATCCACCAACGGATCGCCGGGGTGCGGTGCGCGCACGCCCTTGCTGTCCAGGCGGAAGCGGGTCACGACGGCATCTCGTTTGATCTCGTGCTGGATAAACGCCTGTTTGCCGACAAAAAACGGTTTCCACTGTTTGACATAACTCCCGAAACCCGCGTCCGCCGGGTTCAGGCCGAGATCGCCCGCCAGTTCATGCCCATACAGCGGCAGGCCCGCTTCGGTGCGCAGACTGTCACGCGCCGCCAACCCAATCGGCGTGCCGCCCGCTTCGGCCAAATCTTTAAACAGCGCGGGAGCCTGATCCGGGTGGACGAAAATTTCATAGGCGATACGCTCGCCGGTATAGCCGGTGCGCGCCACGATCAGATCGAAGCCGCCCAGTGCCACGCGCGTCACGCCCGCCCAGGGCAGGGTTTTGATGCGCGCTTTATCGGCGGCATCCCCGTGCAGGCTGAGCAGAATATCGCGGCTGGTCGGACCTTGTAGCGCGATGTCTACGCGGCGTTCGTTGCCCACGGACGGGTGGCGCAGATCGCGGATGATCACGTTGCGGCCTGCGATCAGCGCATCGGGCCGGGTAGGATCGGCCTGGACTTCGCCGCGATGCAGGGCATTGATCCATGCCCAATCTTTATCATTATTCGACGCATTGACGACCATCAAGAAATAATCCGGGGCCAGCCGGTAGATGAAAATATCATCAATCGGGATGCCATCCACGCCGAGCAAATAGCTGTAATGTGCGCTGCCCGGTTCGAGTGCGGTCACATCGTTGGCTGTGATCGCGTTGAGGAAGGTTTCGGCTCCCGGCCCACTGAAATCGAACGTGCCCATGTGCGACACGTCGAAAATGCCCGCGCCGGTGCGTGTGGCGTGGTGTTCGGCGCTGACGGAGCTGTACCAGACCGGCATATCGTAACCCGCGAATGGGACCATCTTGGCCCCTAAGGATTTATGCAGCGCGTGCAGCGTCGTGGTTTTGATCGGCGGATCGGTGGGTTCGGTCCAGCTAAACACCGGCAGCGCCGCGCCGCGCGGCCCGCTGTAGTTTGCCCCATGACAGCCGATAAAATAGGCTTTGCCCGCTTCATAACCGATTTGTTTGGCGGCCCAATCAGCGTTTAAGTCCCAGGCATCGAAGCCGCTCATATCCGGCGTATCGCTCAAAATGCTCACGCTCACCGGGCCGGGGATTTTGCCGTACAGGTCCAGCGGATCAAAGCGCACGAAACCATCCGAGAGAGTCCGCAGCCACGCCGCGACTTCTTCTGCATGGCGATCCACATGCAGGTGATACACATTTTCATACACACGGTGGACAATCGCTCGCGCCAGGGGCGATCCGTCGGGGTTGAGCACCCAGGCCGCTTCGTATTGTTTGTCGCCCAGGGTCAGCACGTCGCTGGTCAGCGTGGCATCCAAAAAACGCGCGGCAGAGGGGCCGTAAACATCAATCGTGCGCCAACCTGTTTGATCTTTGGGATAATCCGGCAGCACGCGGAAATGCTCGGCGGCGGCATCGGCTTCTTTGGGATAATTCGCCAGGTTTGGCACGGCGAAATCGATCCCGGCGGAAGTGGTCAAGCGGTGGACTTCTTGCCGGGCGCTGATCAGCACCTCAGGGGCGATCTTCGCGCGCCATTGGTCTTTGCCGCCCAGTCCCAGGTAGGTAAATGGTTCGCACGCTTGCACCACATTGGCGATCACATCCGCCAGCCGGTCAATCTGCGGTTCGCGGAAGCCGCGCTGCGTGATCCAGGGGGTTCCCAGGCGCAGACCGGAAGCGCGGAACGGGGCTGTATCGCCGGGGATGGTATTCCGGTTGAGCACGACTCCGGCCAGATCGAGAATCCGCGCGGCCATATCGCCGCCGAGCGCGGTCCCATCCGGACCTTTAACCGACTTACAATCGACCAGCAGCAAATGAGTCTCCGTGCCGCCGTGCGGGATGTTCAACCCGCGCGCCGCCAACTGTGAGGCTAAACGCTGCGCGTTCAGGATGATCTGTTTTTGAAGCTCGCGGAACTGATCCGTCGCCGCCAGTTTAAACGCAACCGCCATGCCCGCGATGGTGTTGACGTGTGGGCCGCCTTGTTCGCCAGGGAACACCGCACGATCCAGCTTTTTGCCGATCTTCCGATCCGTCGTGATCAACACGGCACCGCGCGGCCCCACAAGTGTTTTGTGGGTGGTGAAACTGATCACATGCGCATAACCCACCGGAGACGGAAACACGCCCGCCGCGACCAAGCCGGAGACGTGCGATATGTCCGCCAACAGGTAAGCGCCCACCTCGTCCGCGATGGCGCGGAACTTCGCCCAGTCCGGCGCATATGGATAGGAGGTGAATCCGGCAACAATGATTTTGGGCCGCGCTTGTAACGCCTGTTCGCGGATACGGTCATAATTCAAGCGTTCGGTTTCGGGATCGACGCTGTAATGCGCCACTTTATAAACGATCCCGCTGCGGCTGACCGGGCTGCCATGACTGAGATGCCCGCCGTGCAGCAGGTCGAGGCCCATCAGAGTATCGCCGGGCTGCAACAGGGCGCTGTACACCGCGCTGTTCGCGGGTGATCCGCTGAGCGGCTGGACATTTACCCACAGGTCATCCGCGCCGATCTTATCGGTGGCGAACAGTTCCGCTGCGCGCCGCCGCGCCAGGCTTTCGAGGATGTTGACGAACTCCGTCCCCTTATAATAACGAGGATCAGAATGGCGGCGGTATTCCGCCAGCCGCAGGTCAATATCCAACACTTCGTCCTGTGTGAAAGCGCGCCAGGCGTCATCGGGATACCCTTCGGCATACAGGTTTTGGAAGACAGACCCCACCGCCTGCCGCACTGCCAGCGGGATGCTGGCTTCGGAGGGAATGAGGATCAAACGTTTCGCCTGCCGGATTTCTTCCAGGTCAACCAGGGCTGCCACATCGGGATCAAGATCGGACAGGTTGCCGCGAAACAGAAAATCATCCATAGGGATAAAGCTCCTTACGTCAAAAAATGCAGATCAAAACACCAATTTTTGCTCAGCGGATTTTAACACGCCTCAAGAAGCGCGGCTATAGTGAGGAATGGGCAGGGGGCAGGCAGGGAGGATGTCTAAATTTACCCCTATCCCCCCGGCCCCCTTTCCCCGCTGCGCAGAGAAAGGGGGAGAGGGGAAAAACAGGGCGCGGCAAGCAGCGCCCCTACACAACCATGCTCGGCTGCGGTCCCCTCTCCAACCGAGTTGGAGAGGGGGTAGGGGGTGAGGCTGCTTTTGCTGAAGGCTGAAGGCTGATAGCTGATAGCTATTCCTCGTCTTCGTCCTTCGTCCTGTCGGACTTGGCGATGATCTCGGCCTGAATGTTCGACGGGACGCGCTCGTACCGTGAGAATTCCATCGTGAACACGCCGCGCCCGGCGGTCATCGAACGTACATCGTTGCTGTAGCGCTGCACTTCGGCCAGCGGCACTTCCGCCGTCACGATGCTGCGCCCGGCTTCGGTTTCCATGCCCAACACGCGCCCGCGCCGGGTGTTCATATCGCCCATGATGTCCCCCATGTTTTCTTCGGGGACAGTGACGCGAACCACCACAATCGGTTCGAGCAGCACAGGGCCAGCATCACGGAAGGCTTCCTTGAACGCGCCGCGCCCGGCAGACTGGAAGGCGATGTCTTTCGAGTCGACCGGGTGCATTTTGCCGTCATACACGACAGCGCGCACCCCGGCCACCGGGTAACCTGCGATAACGCCGTTTTCCAAAACCTGACGCACACCCTTTTCGGTCGAGCCGATGAAAGGCTGGCTGATCGCGCCGCCGACCACTTCGCTGGTGAACTCGAATTCGTCACCCTCAAACGGTTCAACCCGCAGGTGAACTTCGGCAAACTGGCCCGCGCCGCCGGTCTGTTTCTTGTGGCGATAGACTGCTGTCGCCGCGCGCGTGACCGCTTCTCGGTAAGGCACCCTGGGGATGGTGGTGTCGATGCCTACACCCATCCGTTCGGAGCGTTTGATCGCCACATCCAGGTGCGTGCCGCCCATGCCTTCCAAAATCGCCTGCTTGATTTTGGGGTCCTGCCGCCATCGCAAGGTCGGATCGGCATTGGTCAGGCCGTTCATAACCTCGCCCATCTTCGCGCCGTCGCTCTGGGTGCGTGGGTGCAGCGCGACAGCATAGATCGGCATGGGGAAGTGCGGCGGGATAACCTGTTTCTTGAAATCCTTTGACGACAGGGTGTGGCCGGTGTGCGTGTCGCGCAGTTTTGCGACCACGCCCAGGTCACCCGCGTGCAGCATATCCAGTGGAATCTGGCTGTCGCCGCGCATGGTCATCAAACTGCCCATCCGCTCTTCCTGGCCTTTGTTCTGATTGACCAGCGAGTCGTTAGGTTTGATCTTGCCGCTGTACAGCCGGAAGAAAGTCAGCGTGCCGTACTTATCGGTGTGGCTGTGGAAGATATAGGCGACCGCCGGGCCGTTTTCGGTCAGCGGCGGTTTGATGAGTTCCACATCTGCGCCGGGTTCATCCTGAACGGCAAGCGGGCGTTGGCCGGGGGCCGGGACATAAGCGATCACCGCATCGAGCAGCGGCAGAATACCGATGCTGTGTGTTGCGCTGGTGATGAACACCGGGATCACGCTTTGCGAGGCGGCTTTTAACGACGCACGCAGCCCAAGCTGAATTTCGTCGTCCGAGAGCGTTTCCGTCTCGAAATATTTTTCCATCAGCGCATCATCAGCTTCGGCGACGGCTTCGATCAGTTCCAGGCGGGCGACTTCCATATCGCCTACCATATCGTCGGGAACAGCGACAGCCTCTTTGCCCACGCCCAGGTATGCTTTCTGCGCGACCAGGTTCACCACGCCCTTAAAGTCGGCCTGTGACCCGACGGGCAGCATCACCGGCACAAAACGGTAGCCGGGGAAACGTGTGCGTAGGGCGTTCAACGTGTTATTGAAGTTGGAGTTTTCGCGGTCCATCTTGTTGATTACGACGATCACCGGCAGACCGAACTCTTTGGCGTAATCAAACGCCAGTTCCGTGCCGACTTCTGGCCCGGACACCGCATCGACGGTCAGCGCGACGGCGTCGGAAACACGCACCGCGTTTTTTGCTTCGCCCATAAAATCAATATAACCCGGCGCATCTAACACATTGATCTTATGGTTGCTGTATTCCAGAGCGACCAACGCGGTATAGATCGATAGAGTCCGTGAACGTTCGTCTTCGTCAAAATCCGTGACGGTGTTTCGTTCTTCGATCTTGCCCATGCGGGTAATCGCGCCAGTATTAAATAACAGGCTTTCGGTCAGGCTGGTTTTTCCAGCTCCCTGATGACCGACAAGCGCAATATTACGAATCTGTTCAGCAGTATATTCTTTCATTGTGTGAGTAGAGCCTCCAAATAGTATCGAGTTCTATGGTCATCCAAACGAGTTTAACGGCGGCGATCAGGTCCGCCGGAACATTGAACTCGGTAACACCAGTCTAAAACGAAGTGATTGTACGAAACCGCACAGCAAAAGTCAAAAGTTTTTTATACAACCTTCCCCGCTGTGGCATGATAGCGCTCTCGTCCTCTCGATTCCTCGAAACGCCGACGAATCCTTGCCTTATTGAAACGGTTGTTGTACGATTGAAACATTAGTTCTGTTTTTCGTTCGCGGAGTGGACATCCATGACACCATCACATGAACAACCCACCGTATTAACGAATCGATCAATGCCCCCAGGAGTGGTTATCGTAGAACTTGCTTACCCGGACGTGCGTGAGGCAGTGGGTTGGCTCTGCCGCGCGTTTGGGTTTGTAGAACGGCTGCGCATTGGCAACCATCGCTGCCAGCTTTCTTTCGGACAGGGGGCGGTTATCGTGACCCGACTGCCCGATAACCAGAGCGCGCCGCCGCCGGAGATTTCCGATCCTCGCCTTTCGGCGGCTGGCGCGCTCAATCATGCTGTCATGGTACGGGTTGCCGATGTGAACAGCCACTTTGAACGCGCGCGGCAGGCCGGGGCACAGATCGTGAGTGTGCCTACCGACTTTCCCTACGGCGAACGACAGTACACTGTCGACGATCCCGGCGGCCATCGCTGGACATTCTCCCAGGCTATTGCCGATGTTGATCCGCACGATTGGGGTGGCGTGTTGTTGGAGTGAGGCTTGTCGAGGATTCAACTTGTTTGTGGCGCGGAAAAGCGACCTCACCCCCTTGTAGGCGGCAGTCCGAGCAGCGTTTGGGGATGTAGGGGCAGGGCTTGCCCTGCCCTGGGCGATGCTTGCATCGCCCCTACAAAGTCAACGTGGACTAACCAGTAGGGGGTGAGGTCGCTCTTAAATTGACACCAATTGGAATGAGGCCCTTCTTTCCCCTACTTCCCGCGCGTGACACGCGGCAGCACCGTGCTGATCACCTCATACATATTGGTATCTAAAAAGTCGGCGACATCCTCGATCATGATCCGGTTGTTCCCCTGCGCCCCGATCAGCACGACTTCCTCGCCGATCTTTACATCGGGCAGTTGGGTCACATCCACCGCCGTCATATCCATCCCTACCTGACCGAGGATCGGGACGAACTCGCCTTGAATCAAGACGTGTTTCCAACGCATTGGCGTGCGCCGGAAACCGTCGGAATATCCGACCGGGATCACAGCGATTAACTGCGTGCTGGAGGTGCGATAGGCGCTGCCTGACCCCACGCTGCTGCCCGGCGGCAGGCGTTTTACCTGCGCGATGGCGGTTTTCCACGTCATCGCGGGTCTAAAGTCTGCCGGGATCGGCATATAAAAGCCGGGAGCCAGACCATACAGCGCGATCCCGATTCGCACCATGTTAAAGCGCGATTCGGGGACATGAATCGTTGAGGCCGAGTTGCCCGTGTGGATATATTTAAAACGAAAGCCCGTCGCCAGCAGCGGCTCGACAACGTGTTCAAACGCCGCCACCTGGAGTCGGGTGTATTCCGCGTTCTGATCTGCTGCCGCCAGTTCGCTGTAAATGCCCTCGATCTGCAAATTTTTGAGATTGCGCAGGCTGCGGAAAAACATCATCGCGTCATCAGGCAGCAGGCCGAGCATTCCCAGCCCGGTATCGACCAGCACATGCGCCCGAATTGTAGCGTCCAGTTCGCGGGCGGCGCGATCAAAGGCCCGCGCCATTTCGACATCGTACAGGGTGATCGTCAGGTTGTGGCGGATCACGTCGCGGGCGACCCAGGCCGGGGTATAACCCAGGATCAGTATCGGTGCGTCTATCGCGGCGGCGCGTAATTCCAGCGCCTCATCGAGCGCCGCGACACCGAGCATCGTGGCACCGTTGTTGAGCGCTGTCATGCTGACCTGAACCGCGCCATGCCCATACGCATTCGCTTTCACTATCGCCATCAGTGCCACGTCTGGCCCGATGATCTCTTTCATCCGCTGCACATTATAGGCGATGGCTTCCAGATCGATCTGTACCCACGAGGGATGCCGGTGAGATTCGGAGCTGACAGCCTGTATTTCGACGGTGCGCGCCAGCAGCCCGGTGTCTGCCGGATTCGCCATCAAGCGCTGCACGGTGCGTTCCATACGCAGCGCCGTGCCGCCCTTGACCAGCACAATATCTTGCGGACCGATTCCGGCGCGGGCGGCGTTAGCTGCGTCTTCAGCATTAAAGGTCAGGGTCACCACGCTGCGATCTAACCCATGTTCGACGGCAGCGCGCCCAGCTTCGGCGGCGCGATCCCCCTGGGTGACCAAACGCTGCGCGATTCCAGCGGCGCGCTGGCCGATCTCCAGGTGAGCCAGCGGCCCATACGAGCCTAGCTCATCCATATCGCCCAGCACCATGATCACCTGACCCGATTCGCTGCGCACCGTTTTCAGCCAGTCCAACGCGGCGCGCGTGCTGGCCAGGGTCGCGCTGAAACTGTCGTCTACCAACAGACTGCCGTTGATTCCCTCTAAGGCGCACATCCGGCCCGGCAAGGGAGGGAGTTCGGTGAGGGCGTGCAGCCCTTCTTCGAGCGAAATCTGGTAACTGCTGCCAACCGCCAGCGCGACCAGGGCGCTGTATAACTGGTGCGCGCCCAACAGGGGAACCCAGCGCCCGGCAAATCGATCACTGCCGCGCCGCAGGTCAAACCCCGTTTTGTCACGATCCACCAGAATATTATAGGCCAGCAGATCGGCCCCAAAAGCGGGATCGGCAATATCCAACCCGACGGTGATCACTGGGGCGCGGCTGAGCGCGGCCAGTTCACGCACCAGGGGATCATTAAAATTCAGGATGGCGGCCCCTTCGGGCGGCAGGGCGCGGACCAAAATTTCGTTTTCGCGCGCGGTGATCTCCGCCTGGCCCGCCGTGATTACGACTCCGACCATCGGCTTGACCGCGTCAACCATCTCGGCCATTTCTCCGACCTGGCCTGGCGAAAGTTCCAGCACGGCGATCTGGTGATCTTTAGTCAGTTTGCCCAACGCCAGCGGCAGCCCAAATTTTCCGCTGCCGCCGCCGGGGTGGGTATAGACTCGAAAGCGCGTTTTGAGCACCTGCTCAATTGCGGCGATAGTGGTGGTTTTGCCCTCGCCGCCGGTCACACCGATCACAGTGGTTCCGAACTTTTGCAGCACAATGCGCGACCAGCGCATCAGCGCATCTTCCACGCTGCGCATCACGATCACCGTCAGGCCCTCGGTATCGAAGTCGGGCGGGTGAGTACACATGATGCCGGTTGCGCCGCTGGCGGCAGCCTCGGCCATGTTATGATGCCCGTCGCCCCGGTCGGTTTTGAGCGCGACAAAGAGCTGTCCGGCTTGAATCTGGCGCACATCGAAACAAAAATCGCTAAATATTTGGGCGGCGGCTTCGCCAAAAAGCTGGCCGTCGGCGGCTTCGAGAATATCGTAGAGACTGATCATGGTCCTGTCCTACCGGCAAGCAGCGCCCCCACGAAATCTGGTCGGCTGTGGTCCCCTCTCCAACCCGGTTGGAGAGGGGGTAGGGGGTGAGGCCGCTTTTAACTGATACCTTTTAGTGTAGGATCGGGGGGCAAATCGCGCCAGTAAATTCGCCAAATTCAAGCTTCCTGCTATAATTTCCCCGGATTATGTTGATATAGACCCCTGTCAGGGGTTCACAAATACTCTCACGACCTTATGACATTCGAGTTTACGCTAGAAGCAGAACAAGGACAGGCGCGCGCGGGGATTTTTCACACCCCGCACGGACCGGTTCACACGCCTGTTTTTGCCCCGGTCGGCACGCAGGCGACGGTGAAAGCCGTCGAACCGCGCGAACTGACCGAATTGGGAGCATCGCTGCTGCTGGCAAATACCTATCACCTTCACCTGCGCCCCGGCGACGAGTTGATCCGTGACCTGGGCGGGCTGCATCAGTTTATGGCCTGGGACGGCCCGATCCTGACGGATTCGGGTGGGTTTCAGGTATTCAGCCTCGCAGAACTCAATAAAATAGACTCCGATGGAGTGACGTTCCGCGATCACCTCGGCGGTTCACTGCGCCGCTTGACCCCCGAAAGTTCGATCCAGATTCAACACCACCTGGGGGCCGATGTGATTATGGCGTTTGACCAATGTCCGGTTCCCGATGATCGGGGCGTGGTCGAGGCGGCGGTAGAACGCACCCACCGCTGGCTGATCCGCTCGGCAGAGGAACATGCTCGCAGCGGCGATGTATCTCGCCAGGCGTTGTTCGGCATCGTGCAGGGGGGCATTTTTATGGACCTGCGCGCCGCGTCGGCACGTTTTGTGAGCGACGTAGACCTGCCCGGTTACGCGGTGGGCGGTCTGGCCGTCGGTGAAACCAAAGCGCAGATGTATACCACCCTAGAACAAACCACTCCTCTGCTGCCGCGCCACAAACCGCGTTATTTGATGGGCGTGGGCAGCCCCGAAGACCTGGTACACGGTGTAGCGCGGGGCGTTGATATTTTTGATTGTGTGCTGCCCACGCGGGTGGCACGCAACGGCGCGGCCCTGACTCGTCAGGGGCGGATCAATATGCGGAACCAGCAGTACGCCGCCGATCCTTCCCCGTTGGAGCCGGGCTGCACCTGTTACACCTGCACCCATTTTTCCCGCGCTTATATCCGCCACCTGGTTAGATCCTCAGAAATATTGGCTCACCAGCTCCTCAGCCTTCACAACTTGCACCTTTTGCTCACGTTAATGCGTGAGATGCGCGCCGCGATATTCAGCGGCACTTTCGCCGATTATGCTGCTGCGTTCCTGGAGGGCTACAGCCTGCCTGGACCGCACAAAAGCGCCAAAATCCCGCTGAACGTATAGCGGCGGCGCATTCGATCGGAAACTAGCTCGCAAAAGGTAAGCTGTGTGACCCCTGGCGCTGTCCGGGGTTATGGTTTGAGCAGCCTGCTTCATTGGGTGTGCTGCGCTTGAAAGGATCATGTGTTGGACTTGCTCAAAGTTTTGATCCTGAGCCTGGTGCAAGGCGCAACCGCATATTTGCCTGTGTCTGGTGCCGCTCAAGTTCCCTGGTGGTCTGGCTGGAATCAGCCCGCCCACGTCTTTGACGTGGGGCTGCACCTGGGAACCCTGCTGGCGGTGCTGGTTTATTTTTGGCGCGACTGGCCGACTTTTTGGCGAGCCGGATTACGCGCACGCATTACTCGTTCGATCCAAGACCCTGATACACGTCTCCTGTTTTTGATCGCGATGGGCACGCTGCCCACCGCCATCCTTGGAGTCCTGCTCGACAACCTGTTTGGACCGGCTTTCTCATCGCTGTACCTCGCAGCCGGCCTGCTGTTGATCCCGGTTGTGCTGCTGACGGTGGGCAAACGTGCTCACCCGGCCAACAGGAAATCGAGCGTTATACAACCCCTCGATGCGCTGCTGATCCCGGCTGCTGCGATTTCGCCAGGCGTTTCGCGCTCTGGCGTCTTTACCGCGGCGGGTATGGGGCAGAAGCAGCCTTACCCGGCGGCGATCCGGCTGAGTTTTTGGCCGGGAGTGCCGATTCCTGGTGAGGCAGGCGCAGAACAAACCCTGGTTATTCCTATTGGGGGTGTCCCCGTCCACCCGCTCATCGCGGGTCCGATGATGATCGGATGGTGGACGGCGGTGGGCTTTGCGTGTGTGGGGCGGCTGCGGCGCTTGAAACAGGGAGCGCGGCGGGTTGGATTCATGAGTGATTGTGCGCGATTCGGAACGCTAAGTCTGCTGGTGGCCCTCTTGCGTTGAGAGGGAGTGGATGAAGCGGGCCAAATGTACCATCGTGATATTCAGCCTGGCACTGGCAAGCTGTCGCGGTCCGGCAGCGTCCCCTGGCGTTAGCCCTCAGGTGGCCCAGGTGCGGATCATGGCGACCACTGCAACCGATCCCTTGTTGCAGGATTTCGTCATGGCCTATCACCCGCCGGGGATACTGTTTGCCGTGACTCGTGAGACGGCCAGTTGGCAAACCGTCTACGCCCAGGTGGGCGCAGGCGAAGTTCCGTTTGGCCTCACCACCTATCTGCCTGCTGAGGCAGGGTGGTGGGCTGCGCCTATCGGCCAGGATGGACTTGCTGTGATTGTACATCCGAGCAGCCCGATCACAGCGCTGTCCATCGAACAACTGCGGCGGCTGTTTCAGGGCCAGATTATTTCCTGGGCCGAACTGGGCGGGCCAGATGTGCCGGTGGTCCTGGTCAGCCAGGAAAAAGGCGCCGACTCCTGGTTGGCCTTTGATTCGTTGGTGATGGGCGGGCGGCGTACCAGTCTGGGCGCGCGGTTGGCGCTTTCGGGTCAAAGTATGGTAGAAATGGTGAGCAGTGAACCGGGGGCGGTGGGTTATGTCAGTATGGCTTACCTGACTCCCCAGGTGCGGGCGGTAGCGGTGGCGTCAGAGGGCGAGGCCATTCCGCTGACTCGTGAGACGGTCAATCGAAAAACTTACCCGCTGCAAACACCGATTCTGGTGATTGGGCGGGTTCCACCTGCTGAAGATGACCCCTATCATGATTGGTTCGCCTGGATGCAAAGTGCAGCAGGCCAGGCGGTGTTAGAGCGCCGGTATGCCGGGCCGCAATCTTGATCTGGTCCAACGTTGGAAAAACGTTGAGATAAAGGAGGAGAGATACTACAATTTTTCGATTTATGTGCTGCAAAAAGTTCTAGTATAAACTATAATATACGTTGTTACTCAGGCTGTTTGTCATGAAAGCCACGCATCGCGACGATGTACAGCATCTTAAAAGGATTGGAAAACTATGAAAAAACTCGTTCTTGCTCTTTTGGTAATTTTGGCTTTGT
>JACRBK010000713.1 GCA_016234525.1 Chloroflexota bacterium | reverse complement strand
CGCGATGATCTGTTATGACCGCGAGTTCCCCGAAAGCGCGCGGATTCTTATGTTGCAGGGCGCAGAGATTATCCTGGTTCCGAACGCCTGCGAGATGGAGATCAACCGCCTCGCACAGTTACGCACCCGCGCCTATGAGAATATGCTCGGTGTAGCCCTGGCGAACTATGCCGCACCTAAAGATGGTGGGCGTTCGGTGGCGTTTGATGGCATCGCGTTCACCAGCGAGGGCCAGCCGCGTGATACCACCGTGATCCAGGCGGGGGAGGGCGAAGGTGTGATTATCGCCGAGTTTGATCTCGAAAAACTGCGGACCTACCGCGCCGCCGAATGCTGGGGAAATACTTACCGCCGCCCGCGCCTGTACGGGGCGCTCACCGATTCCCAGGTCGCGCCGCCGTTTATCCGTCCCGACGCGACCCGGTGAGAAACGCTAGGAGGAGAATGCTATGCGTAGAACCTCAGTTCCAAGTCAATTAAAGCGAGAAGTTCTTCTCGAAGCAGGACATCGTTGTGCGATCCCTACTTGTAGACAGACCACTTTAGAGATTACTCACATAGCTCCTTGGAGTAAAGTGAAAGAGCATGAGTTTGCCAACTTGATAGCACTATGCCCCACTTGCCATGCCCGATACCATAAGGGAGAAATAGATCGGCAATCTATGCTCTCTTACAAAAGAAACCTGTCAATTCTAAATAGTCGCTACACTGATATAGAACGCCGAGTTCTCGATTTTTTTGCATCGCAACCAGAAGCCCAGTATATAAAATTACCGGGTGGAGTTGTGATCTGGCTTTGGTATTTGATTAAGGATGGATACCTTGTATTGGACGGTCATAGTTCTGGCCACAAAGAAGATGAGTTTCCTAACTATGATTTGTACTACTTGACTCCTGCGGGCAGAGAACTTGTGCAAAAATGGATTTCCGCAGAACCGATAGAATAGAATTTTAAGTTGGGGACCGTTTCTGGTTCGTATAAAAGGACAATAATCCCTAACCCGACTAGATCGGAGGGGTGCGTGAGGTATTAGGCGAGCAGGTCGCGCCGCCGTTCAACTGTCCCGACGCGACCCGGTGAGAAACACGGTTAGGGAAGTTTTTCGATATACAACAGCAAGAGCACTTGTTGGGAAAAAATATCTACAATGTCGAGTACATCCTGCTGTCCGGCTTCGCTGTATGAATTGACCACGACCGTGACCAATAAACGCTCGTAGGGAGTCATTTTACCCACCACTTGCAGCGGGCCGCAGTGATGGCCGGGAATTTGCCCGAACATGAGGACCGAATCCCCGTCCGGGACATAACTGGTCATCAGCCCGGTATTTTTCCAGGCTTGCTGCAAGGTGGGGTCCATCATATAGTCACGCGCACCCGCCGGACTCTCGAAAAGCGTAAAATCAACTTCAAGAGACAGCCCAAGAATGTTAGGACAATCGCTGCTCGGTTCCCAGACACGGGCTTCCTGTCCGATCATGCCATGAGTCAGCCCCGCCAGAGCGATAGCGTCGGCCAGTGCAGTGAGGTTGATATCACGATAGGCTTGCACAAACTGATCGAGCGTATAGGTTTTGCCGATCTGGCTGTTGTTGGAATAAGTCGAGGTCAGCGATTGGTCAAATTCATCCAGATAAGGCATTAAACGCGGCAGATCAGCTATTGTTATTTGTTCGGTGATAAGACGCGCCTGGCCCGATGGGATCGGTGTGGGTGGAAGGGGACTGCTTGCTAGCGCGTCAGCACGCGCCAGCAGGGGCGGAACCAGACTGTTGAGCACGCCGATCATCTGGGCAGGGTCGGCGGCAGCGTCGAAATCCATGGAGAGTGAAAAGAACAACCCCCAATATTCAAAATAGAGCATGGCGTTTTTTTCTTGAGGATAACAGTCTCCCTCAGAGGCGATTGATGAAACACCCTCCACCCCATGCACCAGCGTGCTGTACCGGATATCAAAAAAGGTGGCTTTCAGAAAATTGTGGAACAGAGGATCGTCAATAAAGGCCTGTGCCAGCGGCGCTGAGGCGAACTGATCGATTTCTATGCCGACCTCAGAAATGGGTTGCTGCAAATGGCAGGTATTGTAACGAACTCCGACGCCTTCTTCCCACCCATACGTAGCGGTAATCAGGTCGAACCGGTCGGCGGCTTCCGGCCATTCGCGGCGCAGCGACTCGGACGTAAGTTTAGAGTCAGGAATATAAAAATCCGCCTGGGTTTCGCTCCGCAGTTCAACCGGCAGATCGTCTATGGGTGAGAGTAAGCTTTTTTGCTGATCGTCGGTCAAGGCAGGGAATTGGAAGTCTACTGTGGGGTTTGTCGTGGGAGCAAGCGTGCTCGCGCTGCTCTGGGCTGGTGGTGGTGTATCGTTGTTGTTATTTGAACGACCTGCCACAAAAAAAACGCCTAACCCGACAATAGCCAACACGACCAACACGATCAGAAAATCGACTAATCGTTTCATGAGGGACTCTACCTCTTCTTGGAATGGCAAGGTGAAGGTGTGCGGTGAGGGCTACGGTAGAGGTCATTATTCCACAAAAGCAGGAGGATCGAAAGCCAGCACACTGGCGACGGTACAAAAGTAACCACGCTGGAGCGGATCGCTACCGCTCCATGCTGCGAATAATAATCCCTCCCCCCAGGCACACGGCATCGTCATAAAAAACCGCGCTCTGACCGGGGGTAATATCGCGCTGCGGATGGTCGAATTCCACTTCCGCGCGGCCATCGTCGAGCAGAGTCACCAGCGCCGGGGCAGGGCGAGCGGTATATCGAATCTTCACGTCGGCGCGGAAGGGGGATACAGGCGGCTCGCCCGCGATCCAGTTCACGCGCCCAGTGATCAGATGACGCTGGCCGAGTTCGTCCACCGTGCCGACGATCAGCGCGTTCCGGGCGGGATCAGTTGCCAACACGTACAACGGTTCGGGGGAACTGATGCCCAGACCCTTACGCTGCCCGATGGTGTAATCGGACAGGCCGGTGTGCTGGCCGAGTTCGCGCCCGTCGCGGGTGAGGATCGGGCCGGGGTGGGTGGAATCGGGGGTATGCTGGCGCAAAAAGCGCCGGTAATCTCCATCCGCCAGAAAACATAAATCCTGGCTGTCATGTTTTTGCGCGACGGGTAGATTCATCTCCGCTGCCAGCCGCCGAACTTCCGGCTT
>JACRBK010000115.1 GCA_016234525.1 Chloroflexota bacterium | reverse complement strand
CTTCATTTTCAGATGGGTAAATACCCGCAAAGACCATCGGTTTCGCCTGTTTGTAGCCGGGCAGCGCTTCGGCAGCAGGATTAGCCGCCAGGGTGATCGTGTCGCCGACGCGACATTCACGAATAGTCTTTAACCCGGTAGCAACATAACCCACTTCGCCCGCTGTCAGTGCGTCCAGTGGTTTCATGGTCGGGCTGAAGATACCGATTTCCACCGGCAGCGTTTGTACTCCAGACGCCATCAGGAGCAGGTTATCGGTCTTTTTGATCGTGCCATCTAACATACGCACATAGGCCACGACGCCTTTATAGGAGTCGTAATGGCTGTCGAAGATCAAGGCACGCGCCGGAGCGGATGCATTCCCCGACGGGGGCGGAACGTGGCGCACGACGGCTTCGAGAATCTGATTGACATTGAGCCCGGTCTTAGCACTGACCTGGATCACATCGGCAGCGTCTACCCCCACCAGCGCCTCGATCTCCTGCGCGATTTCGTCAGGGCGGGCTGAAGGCAGATCGGTTTTGTTGGCGACGGCAATGATTTCGAGGTCTTGTTCCAGTGCCATATACAGGTTAGCGAGCGTTTGGGCCTCAATGCCCTGAGTGCTGTCAACTACGAGCAGCGCCCCCTCGCATGATTGCAGCGCCCGGCTGACTTCGTAGGAAAAATCGACATGGCCGGGAGTGTCGATCAGGTTCATTTCATACGTTAGACCGTCTTGGGCGGTGTACTGCATCCGCACCGCAGACGCCTTGATCGTGACACCACGCTCACGCTCAAGGTCCATACTATCGAGCACCTGCTCCTGCATATCGCGTTCGCTAATCGTACCGGTGATCTGCAACAGGCGATCCGCCAGCGTGCTTTTGCCGTGATCGATGTGTGCGATGATGCAGAAGTTACGAATGAGAGATTGATCCATATACCTTACCAAGTGTGCAAAAAAACTACGGTTTACCGCCGCATTCTACAGCCTAGTATAGCCCAACTGCTGCTCATTGAAAATGAACAAAGATCACCACTCGCCCTGCCCCTATGCCCATCTCCCGGCATTGGCTATAATTACCGTGATGTAATGGGCTAACAGCAGTTGATAAGGAAGTAACCAGAGTGGCAACACTACGCGACGGACTTAAACGAACGCGCCAGTCTTTTTTTGGGCGGATTGCGCAGGCGTTCGGGGCAACAGAGATTGACGACGATACGTGGGAGGATGTAGAAGGGCTGTTGGTTCAGGCCGATGTCGGAGTCGCTACCACAATGAAGTTGGTAGATACCATGCGCACCCGCGTAAAACGTGACGGCATTGTGCGCCATGAGGTCATGGTCGAAGCGCTCAAAGATGAATTGAGCAGCCTGTTGATGGAACCTACCCCGCTAAACCTGAGCGGGCGCGAACTCTCGGTGATGCTGATCGCGGGCGTAAACGGATCGGGCAAAACCACGACAATTGGCAAACTCGCTTACCGGATGCGTCTGAATGATCGTAAAGTGATTGTCGCGGCGGGCGATACCTTTCGCGCGGCTGCCGTTGAACAACTCAAGCTGTGGGGCGAACGCGCAGGCGTGCCGGTGATCGCGGGGACGCCGGGTAGTGACCCCGGCGCGGTGGTGTATGACGCGATCAGCGCCGCCAAAGCGCGTAAAGCTGAGGTGTTGATCGTAGATACCGCCGGACGGCTGCACAGCAATTTTAACCTGATGGCTGAATTGGTGAAGGTGCGCGATGTGCTGCGCAAAGTGATTCCTGACGCGCCGCACGAGTCGCTGCTGGTGTTGGATGGCACAACCGGCCAAAACGCGCTCACCCAGGCCAAGAAATTCCAGGAAGCGATTGACATCACCGGGTTGGTGGTGACCAAACTCGATAGTTCCGCCAAAGGCGGCATGTTGTTCGCCATCCAGCAAGAACTGGGACTGCCCGTGCATTACATCGGCATCGGCGAGAGTATCTATGACCTGGTGTTTTTCAACCCCAGAGCGTTTGTAGACAGTCTGTTTGAAAACGGGAATGAGGAGTAGCCATAGTGGAAGCAATCATCAGCCAACTCAACGACATGCGCCAGACGATTGAGCAGCTTATGGAGCGTCTTTGACATCCCTAAAGAAACCGAAGAACTGCATTTGCTTGAAGCACAATCAACCCAGGCAGATTTTTGGAACAACCCCGACGCCGCCCAACGGGTAATGCGCAAGCTCTCCCGGCTGAAGGCCAATGTGTCCACCTGGAACAGCACCCTTCAACGAATCAAGGATGCGGTTGAGTTAGCCGAAATGGCCGAGGATGATATGGCCGAGGATCTCACCCACGAGGCGGAAGAATTGGCCGGTGTGGTGGAGCGAATGAATTTTCGCGCCAAGCTGAGCGGCAGATTCGACAGTGAAGACGCTTATTTGGCGGTGCATTCGGGCGCGGGTGGGACGGACGCTCAAGACTGGGCCGAGATGCTGCTGCGTATGTATTTGCGGTGGGCTGAACGGCGCGGCTTTAAAGTCGAGATTGTGTCTCAGATGGAAGGCGACGAAGCCGGGATCAAAAGCGCTACCATCCTGGTGCAAGGCGAATATGTGTACGGTTATCTGCAATCGGAGCGCGGCGTACACCGGCTGGTCCGGCTCAGCCCGTTCGACTCGAATCATCGTCGGCATACGTCGTTCTGTCTGGTCGAAGCCTGGCCGGATGTGCAGGAAGACATTGACCTGGTTATCGACGAAAAAGACTTGCAGATCGACACGTTTCGCAGCAGCGGCGCTGGGGGCCAGAACGTTCAGAAAAATGCCACCGCTGTGCGAATCACGCATGTCCCAACTGGGGTGGTGGTTAGCTGCCAGAACGAACGCAGCCAGGCCCAGAACAAAGACCGGGCACTCAAAGTCCTTAAGATGCGCCTGCTGGATTTACAGCGCCAAAAACAAGAAGAAGAATTTGCTGAACTGAAGGGTGAGCATGTCAGCGCCGAATGGGGCAATGCGATCCGATCCTATGTGCTGCACCCGTACCGGCTGGTCAAAGATACCCGCACCAGCCACGAAAGCGGCAACACTCAGGCCGTGCTGGATGGCGACCTGGATGAGTTTATGGAAGCCTTCCTGGCTTCACGGGTAGGCGCAGCACAGTCGTAAACGTGCGACTGTAGGATAAACTGTAGGACAAAGGAGCGAAGTACCAAACCATGTCTTCTACGCAACCACCAACCTGGGAAGAAAAGATCGCCGGACTGCGCAGCCAATATGATGGGCTGCGCAGCAAAGTGAGTATGGACGATGTCACTCGCCAGTTGGGCAGCACATCCACCGAGATCGCCGGGCTGCCGGGCGAAATCGCCGCGCTGCGCGAACGCGGATATGCTTTCGCTGGATATTTGGAACGCAAAGCCGATGTCTTGAAAAAGCAGTGGGGCGAGATTCGACAGCAGGTTGAACACCTGATCAGTCAAGAGATGGAGCGTATCCAGCGCCAGTTTGACGAATTGGCGGGCCAATGGAAACGCGTCGAAATCCAGTCGACCGATAAGGGCAAAGACCAGAGTTTTAACCTGCTCAAGATGGGCATCGAAACAGTGGAAAAAGGCGTAGACGCCGCCCGCAGCCGGATCGAAGGCATGTACGGCGAAGTTCCGGACAATGTGTCGCAGACCCAAACGCAAATTCAGCAAATTCAGGGGTATCTCGCGCTGGCCGACGAAGCCGCGATTGATTGGAAACCCGCCGAGGCGATCTTCATGGTCCATGAGGCGGAATGGCAGAAAACCAATAAGGAAAAACCCAACGGACTGCTGTTTTTGACCGATCAGCGGCTGATCTTCGAGCAAAAAGAGAAGGTCGGCGGGCGGTTCGGGTTCGGCGGCGAAAAGGTCCAACAGGTGCTGTTTGAGACCCCGGTAGGCGCAATCAGCGAAGTCAAACCCGAAGACAAAGGTGTGTTTGGCGGCAAAGACCTGGTTCATCTCAAACTGAGCAGCGGTGACACCACGTTTGAAGTGAAAGGTGGCATTGATTCCAAGTGGTATGCGCAGCAGTTGAACCGTGCGATCAGCGGCGAGATTGACAAAGAACGCGCGATTCCGGTGGACAAATCGGCAGCCGAGGCCGTTAAACAAGTTCCTACCGCCTGCCCTACCTGCGGCGCATCACTGCCCGCGCTGACACGCGGAGTCACTGAGTTGGAGTGCCAATACTGCGGCACAAAGGTGCGCGTGTAGTGACAATCGACCTTCTTCTCCTGCCTGGAAATAATCGAGGCAGGAGAGAAGACTTATTTAGTGGCGAATAGTTCATCTTCCCACTAGGAGAAAAGCAGTGAATCGTTCAAACACAAAAGAATCGCGTGGCTGCATGTTTCAAGCGTTTGGTTGCGGGATCGCTTTTGTATTCTTAGGGGCGTTGGCCGTGCTTGCCGAGTTATTCAAGTGGAAAGACTCAACCCGTGCCGTCTGGTTCCTCGTGCGGATCGCCAGTGATATTGCCGGGTCAAGAATGGGTGGAGGTGCGATCTTGATCGGGATCGGGGTCGGGATCATGTTGATTGCCGCAGGAATCCAGGACTTTTTGGACGAGCGTGCCACGAAGCGATCCACAAACCTCTCGCGACGATGAGACTCGGACATAAATAAACTTTTTGCAGCCGCCGGCTGTTGAATCAAGAAACACAATGTCCCTTCGTTAAATTTTGGGGGTTGGAATCTTTAACAAGGTTTGGTATAATCAAGGTTCGGCAATAGAGCGGCAATTATTCCGAATACCATTCTTGATCCCCAAGCCTGGGGGCCGGCAGGTTTCGGGTGGTGAGACGGTCATTACAGATTGGGCGGGAAGAAAAAAAGCGCCGGAGGATGGCCTTCTGCGCCGTTTTTGCGTATTGGGCATGGTTTATTGTCATCGGGTTTCGCTTGTATTGTAACAATCTGCAACCCGCCTGGGGTTCCGTTAAGATCACGCACGTTAGGTTATTGAGCAGAAGATAGGGTTAACCCCCACGCAGAGGAGGACACGCCTTGGAGGCGAAAGACTTTAGCGCACTGCGCATCAGCCTGGCATCTCCCGAACAAATTCGGTCTTGGTCGTATGGTGAAGTGACCAAGCCGGAGACGATTAACTATCGTCGCCTGCGCCCAGAAAAAGACGGGCTGTTCTGCGAAGCCATTTTTGGCCCTCAAAAAGATTACCAGTGCTATTGCGGGAAGTACAAAAACGTCCGCTACAAGGGCATCGTGTGTGACAAGTGCGGCGTTGAGGTCACACGTTCTTCCGTGCGCCGTGAACGTCTGGGGCATATTGAGCTGGCCGCGCCGGTTGCCCATGTCTGGTATACCCGCCGCGTGCCGAGCTATTTGGGGATTCTGCTGGATGTCAGCCGCCGCAACCTGGACCGCGTGCTGTACTTCGCCCAGTATGTCATCACCCATGTAGACGAAGAAGCGCGCCAGAAGGCGCTCAAGCGTCTTGAGGAAGACCTGGGTCACCAAGAAGTGAATCTGCGATCCGACCACGAAGGACAGCAAGCGTCGATTCGGTCCGAGCGCGAAGATGACCTGGGCGATCTCGACACCAAGATCGAGGCGATCAACCGCCAATACGAAGATGAGCAAACACGCCTGTTTGAACGTGTCATGACCGAGGCGCAGATGCTCCAGGAACGTATCGAAGCGCAGATGGGGCGCAAGCTGCAAGCCGATCTGTTCTTTGATGCGGCAGGTGTTTTGATCGCTGGCGAAGGGGATCGCGTTGAAAACGACCTGCTTCAGGTCATTCAAGAAGCGGTCAAAGAACGCTTGAGCCAGGTTCAGGAAGAAGTTGAAGCGCGTCGTCAGGCGGCCCTGGCCGACCTGGATGTGAAACGCGATGTCCGTACCACCGAAGCCGCTGACGAAATTCAGGACATTCAGGCCCAGTTAGATCGCAAACTGGCGCGCCTGCATTCAGGGTATTCTGAAGCGCGCGACGAACTGATCTCACTCGAAGAACTGCAATTCTTGGGTGAGCCACGTTATCGTGAACTGAAACAAAAATACGGCCAGGTCTTTAAGGCGAACATGGGGGCTGAGGCTTTCCTCGAAATCCTCAAGCACATGGACCTTGAAAAACTCGCCATTGAGCTGTGGCACGAAGTTCGTACCACTCGCAGTAAACAAAAACGCAAAAAATCGGTAAAGCGGCTGCGCGTCGTCGAAAGCCTGATCAAAAGCAACAACCGCCCTGAATGGATGATCCTCACAGTGCTGCCGGTGATCCCGCCGGACCTGCGCCCGATGGTTCAACTTGACGGTGGTCGTTTTGCGACATCCGACCTGAACGACCTGTATCGCCGCGTGATCAACCGCAACAACCGCCTCAAGCGCCTGCTCGAACTCGGTGCGCCGGATGTGATCGTCAGAAACGAAAAACGGATGCTGCAAGAAGCCGTTGACAGCCTGATCGACAACAGCCAGCGCGGCAAAGCGTTGAGCCGCCGGGGCCGCCGCGAACTGAAATCGCTGAGCGATATGCTCAAGGGCAAGAAAGGCCGTTTCCGCCGCAACCTGCTGGGCAAGCGCGTAGACTATTCGGGCCGCAGTGTCATCGTTATCGGCCCCAAACTCAAGCTGCACCAGTGCGGCCTGCCGAAGATCATGGCGCTGGAACTCTACCGGCCCTTTGTGATCAGCCGCCTCGTCACCTACAACTACGCCAGCAATGTCAAGGGAGCCAAGCGCATTATCGAGCGCGAAAAGCCCGAAGTCTGGGAAGTATTGGAAGAGGTTATCAAAGAGCGCCCGGTGCTGCTCAACCGTGCCCCTACCCTGCATCGTCTGGGTATCCAGGCATTTGAGCCGATCCTGGTCGAAGGTAAAGCGATCCAGATTCACCCGCTGGTATGCGCGGCCTTTAACGCTGACTTTGACGGCGATCAGATGGCGGTGCATGTGCCACTGAGCCAGAAAGCCGTACAAGAAGCGCGCAGTCTGATGTTGAGCACGCGCAACCTGCTTAAGCCCGCCGACGGTTCGCCTGTGGTAGCCCCATCCAAAGACATGGTGTTGGGCAGCTACTATCTGACAATGGACCCCACCGCCGAAATCATCTGCCTCAAGGAGCGGATCGAAGAATTCCGCCATTGGGACCAGTTGTATCAGGGGCGGTATCGCATCGCTGCCGTAGAAAACACTGCCGGTACGCGCCAGATCGAACGCCGCGAACTTGACTCGAACAACGACGTGACGATCCTCCGCGATACGGTGCGCGAGGATGGCCGCAAATACAAAGCCTTTGACCAATTGATGGATGGTCTGCTCGCGGGCCAGTACGATGCGGTTGTGCATAACGGCTATGAGATGAATAACTATCTCAAGAAAAAGCCGGAACTGCCGCTGGTACTCGCCAACCTGCACGAACGCCGCCTGGTCGTGAATATGGACGAGGTAGATTACCTGTACGGTCTGAAGGTAGTCGACCTGCATTCACCGATCCTGCTCGGCAACTATTATGACGATCCCAAACGCCGCCCCCAACCCGAACCGGAAATCACGACGGTAGGGCGCGCACTGTTTAACTGCATCCTGCCGGACGATATGCGCTTCGTGCAGGACACGTTCTCGAAGAAAAGCCTGCAATCACTGGTCGCACGTGTGTACCAGAAATACGGGCCAGACCTGACGACTGACGTGGTAGACGCCATCAAGAATATCGGCTTCCACTATGCCACCGTCTCAGGCACGACAATTGCTGTGTCGGACCTGACTGTTCCGAAAGAACGCGAGGGTATCCTGGCGCTGGCTGAAACGACCGTAGAAACCGCCCAGCGTGACTACCGTCGCGGTCTGCTGACCGAAGACGAACGGTATCAGATCACCATTGATAGCTGGAACAAAGCCAAATCGGACCTGAAAGACGTGATCAGCGATGCGCTGGCTCCGGTCGGCCCGATTGCAGTTATGGCGCTGTCCGGCTCAACCAAAGGTGGTTTTGGTCCTATCACCCAGTTGGCCGGGATGCGCGGCCTGATGGCCGACCCTTCCGGGCGTATCATCGACCTGCCGATCAAGAGCCATTTCCGTATGGGCCTGACGGCGCTCGAATACTTCATCTCGACACATGGCGCGCGTAAAGGTCTTGCAGACACGGCATTACGTACTGCCGACGCGGGTTATATGACCCGCCGCCTGGTAGACGTTGCGCAGGACATGATTGTCAATGTCCACGACTGCGGGACAACTAACGGGATCAAACTGCTTAACCCGAAGCACCATCGCAACCAGGATGCACGCGGCAACCCGGTCCCCGAAGCCGATGTGGCGGGACAAGATTTCTATGAACGCGTCGTCGGGCGTGTCGCTGCGCGTGACATCTTTAACCCCGAAACGGGTGAATTGATTGTCGCTCGTGACGGCATGATCGATGAAGATGCGTCGGACGAAATCGAACGCACGGTGGTGGAATACGTGTATGTGCGCAGCCCCATGACTTGCGCGATGGTTCACGGCATCTGCGCGCTGTGTTATGGGCGCGACCTGGGACGCGGCGAACTGGTCGAAATCGGCTCAGCCGTCGGCATCGTGGCGGCGCAGTCCATCGGTGAACCAGGTACTCAGCTTACCCTGCGTACCTTCCATACCGGCGGTGTGGCAGGCGGCAGCGACATCACCAGCGGTCTGCCTCGTGTAGAAGAACTGTTCGAAGCCCGCAAGAAGCCAAAAGGTGAAGCGGTCGTCGTCGATATGAGCGGCACGCTGCGCCTGCTGAAAAAAGAAGGCGTGCGTATCGCCCGCGTGATCAACAGCGAAGCGCGCAGCGAACATTATGATCTCCCCTCCGCCTGGAAACTGGTGGTGGAAGATGGAGACATGGTGAAAGAAAACGGCGTGATTGCCGTCAATTCGGACAACGAGAAACAACTTCATGCCAAGATGGCGGGTGAGGTTTATCTCGAAGACAGCCGTATCTATATCCGCGCCGAAGTCGAAGAGGTGCGCGATTACGAGATTCCGCAGAGCGCCCGCCTGTACGAACATGTGGTGGACGGAATTCAGGTCACAGCGGGCCAGCAGTTGACCGAAGGTTCGAAGAACCCGCACCGTATCCTGCGTATTCTCGGCCAGGACGCG
This sequence comes from Chloroflexota bacterium, assembly GCA_016234525.1. Taxonomy (GTDB): domain Bacteria; phylum Chloroflexota; class Anaerolineae; order Aggregatilineales; family Aggregatilineaceae; genus JACRBK01. The sequence goes on along the minus strand of JACRBK010000115.1, from coordinate 2,694 downwards.
ACACAGCTTTATCTGCTGACCGAAGTGCAAAAAGTCTATCGCAGTCAGGGTGTGAATATCGCGGACAAACACTTCGAAGTGATGATCCGCAAGATGCTCAACAAGGTTCAGATCACGCGCAGCGGCGACAGCGAATTGCTGCCCGGTGAACTGATCGACAAACTGTTGATGCTGGAAATGAACCAGCAACTGCTCGATGATGGCAAAGAACCGGCGGCAGGTTTCCCGGTGCTGTTAGGCGTCACCAAAGCAGCGCTCACCACCGACAGTTTCCTGTCTGCATCGAGCTTCCAGCACACGATCAAGGTGCTGGCGAACGCCGCCATCGAAGGTAAGGTCGATAACCTGTACGGCCTGAAAGAAAACGTCATCATCGGTAAGCTGATCCCGGCAGGGACTGGCTTCCACGAGTACGAAGGGCGCGATATCGCCGTCAACAAAGACGAACTCGAAGCCAAGTACGTGCTGCGCGGCGATATTGACGAAGACGAAGAAGAGGACGACGATCTGCTGGATGACATCGAAGATCTGCGTGAACTCGGTCAAAAAGAAGAAGAAGACGAAGACGACCTGGTCACGGATGAATTCGAAGATGTTGAAGAAGATGAAGTCGAACTCGAAGACGAGGCCGAACTCGAAGACGACGTGATCTTGGGCGCCCCCGAAGAAGAAGAAGAGATGGAATCTTTCGAAGCCGTCGTCGAAGACGAAGAAGAGGCCGAGGAAGAGGACTTCGAGGACTAGGCAAACCAGAACGCATAATTACTAGAGGCGGATGCTCGTTATGGGCATCCGCTTTTTGTTTAGGGGGCCTGTTTTAACGCCAGATAGACCGGGCGCGGCTGCCACGTGCCGTCCAACATACCATAAGCCGCCTGCGGGTCGGGTTTATCGAGCGCGCCGCCCAGCGTGGCAAAATTGAGATTCCACAGAATCACTGGCCCCATATAGGGGACCGACTGCGTGACATACAGCGCCCGCAGGGTGTAATCAGCCTGCTGCCATTGGGTGATAAAACCGAAATAAGGGGTATCGGGCGGATCGGCGGGTTTTTGACCGCTGGTATTCCGCAGCCCGTCAAAAGTCGCCCACCCCAACTCGGTAGCCCAAAGCTGCGAACTCCCATGTCCGTTAGCGAGCATGATCTTGTGGTAGTCTTCCAATGTGTCCAGCAAGAAAAACTGCGGCTGATCATCCCAGCCCCGCGAAGGACTGGCGCAGCAGCGCGCCTCCGGCGGGTTAGCCCAGGCGTAGGGATGAACACCGACCATTACATCGGCGCCATACTGCCCCAGGCCCGCGTTATAAAGCTGTTGCAACCAGGTACGATCATTGGTGGACCAGACAGAATCTCCGGCGGGAGCAGGCGCGGCGGTGATAATAATCACCTTCGCTGAAAACTGGCGGATCGCCTGATATGCTGGGCCAAAATAACGCATGTAGTCTGTACCAGTCAGCGTATTGCCATACCATTCGCGCTGTAAATTCGGCTCGTTCCAGACTTCTATCGCGCTGATGTACGGCGCACCATAAACATCTACCCCCACCTGATTGAGCATCCCACCGAGAAAATCAGCGAGCGCCTGGGGATCCCCAGGTGGGCCGTCTTCGCGCATAATGCCGTCCGTGTCGGGCGTGCGTGACCAGCCGGGAGCCTTCGCAACACTGATCATTACCTTAAAACCCGCCGAGTGCGCTCGCTGAACATAGAGCCGCAGCATATAAAACAGTTCGGTGTAGTGACCGGATGACGATTCGAGCAGCGACCAGTTAAACTGGAACTTGATCCAGGTTACGCGCAGGTCTTTGGCGTAATTCAGCACGAGGTCAAATTCGCGGTTATCAATATAGGGATGAACCTGTATCCCCATCAGATCACGGCGCAGGCCCGGCCCTGGTGTAGGGCTGGGTCCAGCCGTAGGCGCGGTAATGGGCGCGAAAGTGGGAGCCAGACGTGTTTCAGTCGGGATCAGGGTATGTCCGGGGCCAACAATCGGCCCGTAGGATACCCCTGGCGGCGGCGAAGCCGCCTGACTCTGACTGGTGGCGGTAGCTGCGGGCGGGAGTTCATCATCGGATATGATCGGCCCAAAACTAACCCCTGGGGGAAAAGTCGGCGTGGGTGTCGCAGAAGGCGCAAGGGCCGCAGCAGGAACCGGCGTGATCGTATTCGTTAGCGCAGCAGCGGCTGCAATTTCAGGCGGTTCCTGCTGCGGCTGCGGTGATTCCTCACGGGCCGGTGTTGGTGTAACATAAACCGTAACCGGGGAGGGATCACGCCCACAGGCAGGCAGCACAAAACCCATTATGAGGGCAGCGAGTATCAGCCATTTGGTAGAGAAGAGGAATTTTTTCATGCAGTGGAGTCTATCACGAACGGGAACAGACGCACAGATGAAGAAGGCAAGTCACGCTGTGTGGTTCTCCCCCCTCCCTGCCCACTGCACAGAGAAAGGGGAGAACTGTGGTATAGCGCTGCGCCGCTGCGGAAACCTTATCTATTATTTTTTCTTTTTCTTGTGCTTTTTCTCTTCGGGCGGCGCAGAAGCCTGTTCAAACGACCGATCGAGCTTACGCTCTAACGCCTCAACCACCGTCTTGAGAACCATCACCCGCGCGAAAAGTTTGTCGTTGGATGGGACGACGGTCCAGGGCGCGGCGGTCGTGCTGGTCTTGAGCAGCATATCTTCGGCG
>JACRBK010000710.1 GCA_016234525.1 Chloroflexota bacterium | reverse complement strand
GTGCGGGCGCTGGATGATATGGTGAGCGCTGGAAAAGTGCTGTATATCGGCATCTCGGATACGCCCGCGTGGGTCGTGGCCCAGGGTAATACTCTGGCTGATCTGCGCGGCTGGTCGCGTTTTGTAGGCGTCCAGGCTCCCTATAACCTGTTAGAGCGTGAACTGGAAGGCGATATGCTGCCGATGGCGCACGCCTTTGATATGGCCGCTGTCACCTGGGGATCGCTGAGCAGCGGCAAACTGACCGGCAAACACAGCGGTCATGCCGCCGGGGAAACCAAGCGCCATTGGTGGAGCAGCGTGCCAGAACGTGAGACCGCGATCATTGGTGAAGTCGTCAAGATCGCCGGGGAGATCGAACACACCCCGTCACAAGTGGCGATCAATTGGGTGCGCCAACAGCAGCATCGCACCGTGATCATTCCCCTGTTGGGGGCGCGCACGGCAGAACAGATCACCGATAACCTGGGCTGCCTGGATTTCACCCTGTCGGACGAACACCTTACCCGGCTAAACGAAATCAGCGAGATGAATCTCGGCTTCCCACACAATTTTCTGGCCTCAGACGGCGCGCGCCGCCTGGTATATGGCAGCACGATAGACCGGCTTGATAACCATCGGGGTGAGGGCCGCTAGCCCTCGCCCTGCCTTTTCCCCTGCACACACCCTCGCCCCTCCAAAATTTGCGTTTCCAACCTGCTCTCTTTGATGGCGACTGGTATACTAGGGATTAGTGTTTACCAATTGTTGTTATCAAGGATGCTGAGCATGGCTGGAAATACCCCCCTTCCTTCACAAAAAACTTTGGACGACCTCAAAAAAGCTTTTGCCGAATTTCAACAGGCTTATCCTACTTTCGATGCGGAGTCGCTTGCCGCGCTGCGTGCCAAAGAATATGCCCGGCTGGATGAACTGGGTCACATTTACCTGGACTATACTGGCGGTGGGCTGTATGCTGAATCCCAGTTAGCCGAGCATATGAATATCCTGCGCGGCGGCGTGTATGGCAATCCTCATTCCAATAACCCGACCTCAGTGGCCGCTACCCGCCTGGACGAACACGCCCGCGCGTATGTGCTGGAGTATTTCAACGCCGATCCCGAAGAATACACGGTGGTCTTTACCCAAAATGCGAGCGGTGCGCTCAAACTGGTGGGCGAGGCTTATCCCTTTGAGGCGGGCGGACGCTATCTGCTGACCTTCGATAATCACAACTCAGTCAACGGCATCCGCGAATTTGCCCGCGCCAAAGGGGCCACATTCACCTATGCGCCAGTGCTGCCGCCCGAACTGCGCATGGATGAGCGCCGCCTGAATGAACTGCTCGATCAGGCGCAGCCCGGCCAGAATAACCTGTTTGCCTATCCTGCCCAGTCTAATTTTTCGGGCGTGCAGCACTCATTAGAATGGATCGAAAAAGCGCAGGCTAAGGGTTGGGATGTGCTGCTTGATGCGGCGGCATATTCGCCCACCAACAGCCTCGATCTAAGCCGCTGGCATCCTGATTTTGTGTCGCTGTCGTTCTACAAAATTTGCGGTTATCCCACCGGCGTGGGCTGTCTGTTGGCGCGCCGCACAGCGCTGCGCAAGCTGCACCGACCCTGGTTCGCGGGGGGAACGATCACTATTGCATCGGTGCAGGGTGACGGTTATTACCTGCAAGACGGCGAAGCAGCCTTTGAAGACGGCACAATCAATTATCTCAACCTGCCCGCCGTCGAGATCGGTCTGCGCTATATGGCGAGCGTGGGTATAGACACGATTCATGAGCGGGTGATCACCCTGACGGATTGGCTGTTGGATCACCTGTTAGAACTGCATCACAGCAACGGCGCACCAGTCATCTATCTTTATGGACCCGCCAGCACCCAGCAGCGCGGCAGCACGGTCACGATCAACTTTTTCGATCCATCCGGCAAGCTGTTTGACTATCGTCAGGTTGAACTCCAGGCTAATACCGTCAATATTTCGCTGCGTACCGGGTGTTTTTGTAATCCTGGCGCGGGCGAACAGGCACACGGCCTGACCGCCGAAGACCTGTCGGACTGTTTCCATCGCGGGGAGCGCATGTCGTTTGAAGAATTTATCAAGGTGATGAGCGGCAGAGTCAAAGATGCTGTCGGCGCGGTGCGGGTATCCTTGGGCATTGCCACGAATTTCGCCGACGTGTACCACTTTGTTCAGTTCGCCAAAACATTTATTGACCGGACGGCCTGATTCCCTCAAAAAGCAGGGCATGGCAGTTGTGCGGCCTGAGGTGTAATGCTATAGTCGCAAACTATAAAAAATGGGTTTTAAACTGGCAGGCATATGGACCCTAAAACACTTTATCGTCAGGGCGTGATCGCTATCCGCGATCAAAAGGACATCGCACGCGGGCGGGAACTGCTGCTAGAGGCTGTCCAGCAGGATCCCAACAACGACATGGCCTGGTTGTGGCTCACCAAAACCGTCAACGATCAAGCCACCCGGTTGCAGTATCTTGATCGCGCCTTGCAGATCAATCCGCAAAATGAACAGGCACGGTTGGTCAAAGAAAAGCTGTTAGGTGGGCCAGCCGCAGCG
>JACRBK010000122.1 GCA_016234525.1 Chloroflexota bacterium | reverse complement strand
CGGCAATGCGGTTCCGCTGCCCATCCCGACCGGCTATTGGCGCGCCGTATATAACAACCAGTGTGCATTCATCAACGAAAGTTTTATGGATGAGATCGCGGTGGCGGGCGGCAAAGACCCACTCGAACTGCGGCTGTCACTGTTGACGGACGACAAACGCATCGAGGTCTTGCAGATCGCCGCCGAAAAAGCCGGCTGGGGAACACCTTTGCCCGCCGGGTGGGGGCGCGGTATCGTCCAGTTTTCGACGTGGGATGCTTCTCACCTGGCGCTGGTGGCCGAAGTCTCTGTCGCGGGGGATGGATCAGTGCGCGTGCAGCGCGTCGTTTGCGCGGCCAACTGCGGGCGCGTGGTCAACCCGTCGATTGTCGAAGCACAGATCGAAGGCGGGATCGTTTTTGCACTGTCCGCCGCGCTGTACGGCGAGATCACGCTGGAGCACGGGCGGGTGCAGCAGGGCAATTTTAGCGATTACCCGGTGCTGCGCATGAACGAAATGCCGCTGATCGAGATTCACCTGGTCGAGGCCACTAACAGCCCCAGCGGGATGGGCGAAATGGCCGGGCCGCCCACCTTCGCGGCAGTGACCAATGCGGTCTTTGCCGCCACCGGGCAGCGGATCCGCCGCCTGCCGATTCGCAAGGTGAGTCTGTAGGGTTTATACTACTGGCGCTTAATTTTTTCCTCCCTTCAAGTCTCTTGGAGGGAGGAATCTGGGTGGTTCATGGGAGATAGTTTCGCATGTTTGAGGCCGATAATCCGACTTCCCCGCTGTTTTTAGTTCTGTTGGCCGCCTTTCTGCTGGACGTTACTTTTGCCTGGTCGGGCCTGGTACGCGGCCAGATTTTCAATATGCGAACCAGCCTACGGGGAGCCAGAGTAGGCGGCGTGATGTTTGTTGTATCACTGGTCTTTGTGGTGATCGCGTTCCAGTTCTATTGGAATTACGTGGAATTTTTCGGCTCTATCGCGCTGGCTATCGCGGGAGGCTTGTTCGCTGCCGGATTCCTGCTCGCCGAACGGATTCCCGATTAACTCACCGGGCGCACAGCGTCCATTCGTGGGGGGCAAATCCAATAGGGCGCAGCAAGCAGCGCCCCTACAAATTACCCTGAAACCTATGCTCAATTCATTCCTGTATGCTTCTGACCGCCGCCCCATGGCGGCGTTGACCGGCGCGGCGGTAGGATTATTCGCCGGGCTGCTTGGTTTGCTGGTGGTGCTGCTCGGCCCTACGATGGCGTTCGGCACGGTGTTAGGGCTGGCGGCTGGCTTATATGTGCTGACCGACCTCTATGGCGGGCTGTATGTGACTATCGCCGTGATCGCGCTGATCCCATTCGGCAATGTGCCGTTTAATATCTCCCCCACCCCGACCCTGCTCGATGGCGCGATGGGCGGCTTTTTAGCGGTCTATCTCATGCAGTGGATGAGTGGGCAGCGGCGGCTGTTTCAGACCACACCTGTCACCCCGATAGCCATTGGATTCACCGGGCTGATGTTATTCGCCTATCTGATGGGCCTGCGCCATGCCATGCTCGATCAGCGCACACTGCGCACCGTGATCGAGATGGTGATCGGGCTGATGCTGATCCCGGTGCTGATCGACGTGATGCGCGATGAAATCATGCTGCGCCGGGCGGTGCTGGTGCTGATCCTGATGGGCAGTCTCTCTGCGCTGGCGGGGATTATCCTGTGGGTCATGCCCGACTTCACCGCCGAAGCCGTGCTCAACCGGCTGGGACGTTTCGGTTACCCGGTGGGTGGTGTGCTGCGCTACCGCGCGGACTATACCTCGGTGCTCAACGAGCGCGCGATCGGAACCTGGGTCGATCCCAACGGGTTCGGCGGCTTTTTGTTAATGGTGGGCGCTGTCACCGCGCCGCAGGTCTTCGCCCGAAAACCTGTCCTCCCGCGCTGGCTGATCGCAGGCTGTCTGGGCGTGATCGTGCTGGCGCTGTTCCTCACCGATTCGCGCGGGTCGATGTTATCCCTCGGCGCGGCGTTCGGATTCGTCGCCGTGCTGCGCTACCGCCGCCTGCTGCCGATCATGGCCCTGGCGGTCGTGCTGGCGCTGCTGCTGCCACAAACCCAACGTTATGTCAACAAAATCGAGGCCGGGCTGCGCGGCGAAGATGTCGAAACGCAGATGCGTTTTGGCGAGTATAAAGACGCGCTGACCCTGGTCCAGCGCTACCCGGTGATCGGCGTAGGATTCTCCGGCACGCCGGAAATTGACCTGTATCTCGGTGTAGCGAACACGTACCTGACCATCGCCTCTCATGCCGGGCTGGTCGGGCTGGCGGGATATCTGCTGCTGATGGGCAGTCCGTTCGTCTACAGTGCGCGGCATTATAAGCAGATTCGGGCCAATCCCGCGATCAGCGATGTGTGGTTAGGGCTGGCAGCGGGCCTTATCGGGGTGTTATGCGGCGGGGTGTTCGATCATTTTTATTTTAAGATCGATCTGTTTCAGGCGACGATGACGCTGGTATGGATCATCATGGGG
>JACRBK010000121.1 GCA_016234525.1 Chloroflexota bacterium | reverse complement strand
GCAGTTCTACATCCGCACCATGGATGTGACCGGCACGATTGACCTGCCCGCCGGCGTGGAAATGGTCATGCCCGGTGACAGTGTGAACCTCAAAGTCGAGCTGATCATCCCGGTCGCGCTCGAAAAAGGTTCGAAGTTTGCCATCCGTGAAGGCGGCTTGACCGTCGGCGCGGGGGTTATCACCGAAATCTTGGAATAACGTTTATGTCAGGGCCGGTAGTCTAAGACCTCCGGCCCTGTTCTCCGGTAAAACCGGGCGGGTGAACTATGGCGAAGAAAAAAGATATTCGAGGTGTTATTCATCTCGCTTGCATCGACTGCAAAGAGCGGAATTACACCACCGAGAAAAATCGGCGTAATGATACTCAGCGGCTTGAACTGATGAAGTACTGCGCGCGCTGCCACAAACATACGCTGCATCGCGAAACGAAATAGTCGTATAATAGGGTAAAGACGGGGCCTCTGCCCCCTCCTGATACAGGGGTGTAGCTCAATTTGGCAGAGCAACGGTCTCCAAAACCGTAGGTTATAGGTTCGAGTCCTACCACCCCTGCCTGAATCAACCGCTACGATTAGACACCGTCCTCGCGACGGTGTCTTAGATATAGGCTAAAGTTACTTTGCGGAGGTTTTTGTGGCACGCATACGTACACGTACCGAAGTCCGCCCGGACGATAAAAGCAACCACAAAGCTGCGGTGGTGGCAGAGCGGCGGCGCAAACAAGATGAAGTTATCGAAGAAGTCGATGATATGGATGAGTTGGACGACGCTTACGAAACTAAGGGTCGCCCTACCCCAAGCTCCAATGAACTGAAGCCGCGCGGTGTCGGTTCGACGGGCTTGATCAACCGGATTCCGGTGGTCCGCAGAGTCGTGGCCTATTTTCGCGGTGTGGCTTCCGAAATGCAGAAGGTATCCTGGCCGACGCGCGAAGAGACTCGTTACCTGACCACGATTGTGTTGGGGGTAACCGTTTTTTTTGCAGTTAGCCTGGGTTTAATGGATGCTTTCTTGGGGTGGTGGTTCCGTAAGGCTTTCCACGCTAACTCTGAAGATATGTTCCTGTTGGTTGCGCTCGCGGTGGCAGTGGCTGTCAGCGGAGGCTATTTCCTTTTGCGTAATTATTTACGCGAAGGGATCGAATAGCTCGGCGATACAACTGCCTGATCAGGTAGTGTTGTATCCCTACGTCCGATTTGATGAGTTAGGTGTTGAGGTGCCGCGATGTTTGATGATGATGAAGAACGCAGCGAGGACGTAGATTTCGACCCAGAGCCAGTTTATCTGGACACCGAAGATGAAGAATCTTCTAGTGAGCCAGAGATCGGCCTGACCAGCCTGGCGGCGCTGATTAGTGACGATGTGTCCGACGAGGACGCCGAAATTGTTCGTCACTGGTATGTCATTCACTGTTATTCCGGCCAGGAAAAAAAGGTCCAGCACGCCATCGAACAGCGTATTGCTACGATGGGGATGCAGGACAAAATTTTTGACGTCGTGGTGCCTACCGAGGACGAAATCGAAGTCCGCGAAGGCAAACGCCGGACCATTGAGCGCCGTGTGTTTCCAGGCTACATCCTGGTTCAGATGGTGATGGATGAAGACTCGTGGTATGTGGTGCGCAACACGCCGGGTGTGACTGGTTTTGTGGGTATGGGCAACGATCCCACTCCCCTGCGCCCGGAAGAAGTATCACAGATCATGCGTCGCATGGAAGCCGAAGCGCCCAAGATCAAAGTCACCTTCAAGCCTGGTCAGAAGGTTCGTATTATTGATGGTCCGTTCAACGAGTTTATCGGTACGGTGGGCGACATTGACATGGAAAAAGCCAAAGTGCGCGTGTTAGTGTCGTTCTTCGGGCGTGAAACCCCGGTGGAACTCGATTTCTTGCAGGTCGAAAAAGCCTAGTTTGAAGACAAGCGGCCTGTAGCCTACCATCGTTAAGCAGCGGGCGGCCCCCTTCTTGGGGGGCGCTCTATGTATAAACCCTAACGAGGATCGAAAGTCATGGCGAAGAAAGTCAAAGCAATAGTTACTCTCCAAATCAATGCGGGCAAAGCGACGCCTGCACCGCCTATTGGTCCCGCGCTGGCTCAGCATGGGATCAACCTTATGGCCTTCTGCAAAGAATATAATGCGAGGACCAGCAACCGTATTGGCGAAATTATCCCGGCGGAGATCACGATCTTCTCGGATAGTTCGTTCAAGTTTAACCTCAAAAGCCCGCCGACGGCGTTCTTGATCCGCAAGGCTGCCGGGTTGGACAAAGGTTCATCGACGCCGAACACTGATAAAGTCGGTAAGCTCAGCCGCCAGCAGGTTCGTGAGATCGCCGAAGTTAAAATGAACGATCTCAACGCGGTGAATGTTGAAGGGGCGATGGCCCAAGTTGAAGGAACTGCCCGCAGCATGGGCGTTACGATTGAAGAATAGTAAGTTTCCCTGTTAGATTAAGGGTCAGTGGGAGGGCACAGCGCCCACCATAACCACCAGGAGTAAGGAAATGACGCAACACGGAAAAAAATATCTTGAAGCCGCTGCGAAAGTAGACCGGCAACAACTGTACAGCCTCGACGAAGCTATCAAACTTGCCAAAGAAACTGCGGTTGCCAAGTTCGATGAAACGGTTGAACTGCACCTGCGCCTGGGTATTGATCCCCGCCACAGCGATCAGCAGATCCGCACAACGGTTTTGCTGCCGCACGGCCTGGGTAAAACGGTGCGTATTTTGGTCTTCGCTGAAAGCGAAGCAGCACGCATCGCTCAGGAAGCCGGCGCAGATTTTGTGGCCGACGACGAAATGATCGCACGTATTGCGAACGATGGTTGGACCGAATTCGATGTAGCCCTGGCCGTGCCTGACATGATGCGTAAAATTGGCCGTCTGGGTAAAGTGCTGGGCCGTAAAGGGTTGATGCCTAACCCCAAAGGCGGCACGCTCGTCCAGCCCGAAGACCTGCCCCGCGCCATTCAAGAAGCGCGTGCAGGCCGCGTAGAGTTCCGCAACGACAAAACCGCGAACATTCACGTTCCCATCGGCAAAGCCAGTTTCACCGAAGAACAACTGCGTGGTAATCTGGCCGCCATTCTCGACGCCATCCGTCGCGCGCGTCCGTCAGCCGCCAAAGGCACGTTTATGCGCCGTGTGGTACTTACCACGACGATGGGGCCTGGTATTCGTATCGATCCTAACGCCGCCATGACAATCGCAGTAAGCCAATAGCGGTCTATTCCACCGCCTACCACTTGCTGTAAAATAAACCGGAAGAGAGGTCACCTTTCTTCCGGTTTTAATTTTCGGTAGGGGGCAAGATGAGTATTGTTTTTGTGCGCGGTGATATTTTTCTCACCCAGGCGCAAACGATCATCCTGGGGTTGAGCGCCAACGGGCAGTTGAACATTGATCCGCTCATTACGGCTTTACAAGACCGCTGCCCGGTATTTGTCAGCGATTATCAGCGGCGCTGCCGTAAAGGGATACTGTCGCCCGGTGCATTTTGGGTCTGGCGCGAGAGCAAACCCTGGATCGCCGCCCTGATCGTGCGTGAGACTCCCCAAGGGGCTACCCGACCCCGGCATATCGAAACTGCGCTGCTCAACCTGTATAAAAGTGCTCCCTATGAAAGTCTGACCAGTCTGGCCTTGATGCGGCTGGGCGATGACCTGGAATGGGCTTCCGCTCGTGCGATGGTGGAATATTACCTCAAACAGATCGGGCTGCCGGCGGTGGTCTATGAGGAGTATTTAGCGGGCATCGCGGCGGAAGCCCCAGATTCTTGACGGCGTGCGGCTGAATTTTACTACCTTCTGATTACGAGATGCGGTCTTCTGCCTGATTACATAACCCTTTGCCCCCCGCATCCAACCATTCTTCGAGGGTTGAGCTTTTTTTGCTGCCGCGCACCACGTCCTGCCATAACCCGGTCCCCCAGCGGTAATAATTCTGAGTTTCAGTCGCCCAATACTCAAAATCGTTCTGAGTAACCGATGGTCCGCCGTTATAACAGGCCAGCGCCAATCCCAGATCGCCATCGGAAAACTGGTAGAGGCATTCGATAAACACTTCCATACCGTGCTGCATATTGGTCGCCGGGTTGAGCATATTCTCCCCGTCGTCAAAATGAAACGGCATTACCTGCATCAGCCCGGTAGCGCCTGCCCACGAAATCACCGATGGATCGCCGCACGACTCGATCTGGATCACGATAGCGACCACGTTCGGATTAAGCTCATATTCAGCGGCCCATTCGTGAATCTG
>JACRBK010000120.1 GCA_016234525.1 Chloroflexota bacterium | reverse complement strand
GAACCGGTAGGCAGCGAACTGATCCGTTTTAGCGATCAGGCCGGTTATTTTGACGCATCGGACCCGGTCGCACGCCTGATCTTACAACGGGTACGCGATGCGCTGCGCAGCATGGGGATCGCCGTCGAAGCGGTCCACCACGAGGCGGGCAAAGGCCAACATGAGATCGATCTGGCCCCGGTGGATGCGCTGCGCGCTGCGGATGCGATTGTCACGGCACGTATGGTGGTGCGGGCGATTGCGCGCCAGGAGGGCCGATTTGCTACCTTTATGGCAAAGCCGATCTCCCATGCGCCGGGCAGCGGGATGCACATGCACCAATGGCTGCATGATCTGAACTCTGGAAACAACCGGTTTAGCGACCCGACCAACGATTATGGTTTATCGCGGGAGGCGCAGGCGTTTTTGGCCGGGCAGTTGATGTATGCCCGCGAAATTTGCGCGGTGTTGGCTCCTACCGTCAACAGTTATAAACGGCTGATGGCGGGCCTCGAAGCGCCGGTCTATGCAACCTGGGCGCAGTTGAACCAGGGTGCGCTGCTGCGTGTGCCGCGTCTGGCCGGGCAAGAACAGCCAAACATCCGGCTCGAAATGCGCTGTCCGGATCCGGGCAGCAACCCCTATCTGGCGCTGGCGGTCATGTTGCAAGCCGGGCTGCGCGGGATTCAAGACAATTTAGGACTGCCGCCCGCCGCCGAAGAAGACCTCTATAAAGTCTCGCATCGCCACCGCTACCTGACGATGCTGCCCGTCTCCTTAGGCGAAGCCTTAGACGAATTTGAGGGCAGCGATCTGGCCCGCGAGGCGTTGGGGCTGCACCTGTTTGAGCGTTTTCTCGAATCGAAACAACGCGAGTGGAACGATTATTTGCCGGTGGTGAGTGCCTGGGAACTAGAGCGTTATTTGAGTGTTTATTAAATTTGGTATTCGTTGAACTGGCGTGTGAGCAGACGAGGACACCTTGTCAGGACAGCCTTCCCTGAACATTCACGATCTACTTCGCCTGGCGCTGCCGGTCGGCACGTCTATCGCTGCCGGTCAGGCGGGTTTAAGCCGTTCGGTGACATGGGTTTATGTGCTGCACACCCGCCCGCCTGCTTTTCCTGACCTGCAAGGCGGCGAAATGGTGCTGCTGTCGCTGGACGCCATGCGCCTGCTCAGCGATAAATTGACTCTGGTCAGCCTGATCCGCGATCTGGCCGAAACACATGTCAGCGCGGTGGGCGTACAGGGTGAAATCGGGCGTCCTGCCAGAGAAACCGCAACCGAACTGGGGATTCCCCTGCTGCGCCTGCCCGATACCAGCCAGCTTCGCCACGTCGAGCGCCAGATCGCCCAGGTGCTGATGGGCAGCACGATTGTCCCGGAAGATCGCGGACGCGAAATCCGCGAACAACTTCTCCAACTTTCGACTGAAAATCGCGGCCTGGAAGCCTTAGCGGCAGCGCTGGCGATCACGACCCACAAAACGATCATCGTGCAAGATAAACGCCTGCGTTCGCTGGCGGCGGCTGGACCGCTCACCGAACAGGCCAACTGGACCGCCATCGAAGAAACCTTGTTTGATATGAATCCCCTGCCCGCGCTGTTCCGTGACCGGCTGGAAGTGGCCCAAACCAGCCCAGACCCGGTGGTGATTCCCCTGCCCCAGTTTGGACTGCGGCGGTTGGTGGCTCCGATTGTGGCAGGCAAAATGGGCCGAGGATTCCTGTCGCTGCTTTTTGCCGAAACCGAAACGCACGACGCGCTCGATCTTTCCATCGCGCGCAGCGGCGCGTCTGTGTGCGCTATCGAAATGGCGAAAGAAAAAGCCATCCGTGAGGCACAAAAGCGTGTACAGGGTAATGTGTTAGAACAGTTCTTAGGCGGGATGATCAGCGAAAACGAGGCGCTGCTGCGCCTGACGCGCCTGGGCTACCAGCCCGAACAACAATATTCCACCCTGTATATCGGCGGGCTGCAAGAGAATCATCCCACCGCCCGGCAGATCGAAGCCCTCTGTAACGAACAGGCCGGAGCGTTAGGGTTCGGCGCGCTGGTCCAACCCTATGGGACAGAGGTGATCGTGTTTTGTGAAGGCGATGAAAATATCGCGCGTGATCTGGCCTTAGCCGTACAGGGCCGGGTCGCCGAACGGTACAGCGCCGAGGTGGCTACCGGTATGGGCCAATGCGCGGGGCATCTGCGCGCCTGGCGTGAGAGTTTCCAACAAGCCGTCGCCGCGTATCGCACGGCACTGCAATGGCGGCTCACGACGCCGTTGGCCTTCCGCGAAATGGGCGTTTACCGTCTGCTGTCTATGCTGGCGGGATCGCCGGAACTCAAAAAGTTCTATCATGAGACGTTGGGCGAACTGGCCCAAGACGGTACGCAGACGTCCGAATTTCTTTCCACGCTCGAAGCTTTTTTTGAAGAACATGGCAACCTGACACGCACCGCGAAACGGCTGCACATCCATCGTAACACGTTGCTCTACCGCATGGATCGCATTAAAGAGATCAGCAGCCTGGACCTGGAAAACCCTGAAACCCGGTTGGCGGTCCATCTGGCCCTGCGCATCCGCCGCATTTTGTAACCCCACCGCTCGTTTTTTCCCCACCCCTTGAAGCAGGGGTTTTTTCGTTTATTTTTCATATTTTTCTATTTACAAAGAATAAAGGTTGCGTAAAATAAAAATCATTAGGTTAACGATGCGGGAGTATTGTATGGTTTCTAGACGTCTTTATCTGGCAGTCGTATTCATCCTTTTAGTGGTTCTGGTCACAGGCTGTGGCGGAGACAAAAAAGAAGATGCTTCTGACTCCAAAATGGTCAAGGTTGGCATTCTCAACCCTATTCCAGTTTTCGATCCTGCCGTCGATGGTTTTAAAGAACGAATGGCCGAACTGGGATATATCGAAGGCAAAAACGTCACCTATGTTTATCAAGGCGCTATCGGCAGCACGGAAGTGTCGGTGCTGGCTGAACATGCCAAAACGATGGTTGACGAAGGGGTAGATATTCTCATGGTCGGCGCTACTCCTGGCGCATTGGCCGCCCAACAAGTCACGACGGAAAT
>JACRBK010000704.1 GCA_016234525.1 Chloroflexota bacterium | reverse complement strand
AACCTGGTTAACCCCGGTATTAGGATCGGCGATCTGGTACAACAACCGCCCCTGCCGGTCATAAATACGGGTGCTGGGCAGAGCCATCCCGGCATTGAGCGCGTCTATCTGCGGCAGACCGGCAAAAACCCACTGGTAGATCGTTGTACCAATGACGGCGACTAACAGCGCCAAAATAATCAACGTTTTTTGCCAGCGACGGCGCTTCTGCCAACCTGTCCACAGGCGTTGTCCGAATTTTTTCATCATCGATTCTCCTGCCAGCCATCATCACCCAATCCTATTGTAAGGGGGTGATGCCCCCGATGACAGACGCCCGCCCCACGTTTGCCCTGTGCCGGTCAGGTGATTGGCGGCTGTCCGTCATCGGCAGGCGCAGGACCAGTCACTTCCAGGTCGCCATGCTCAGGATCATATTCGACTCCCCAGCCTATCGCGGCGGCGTCTTCGGTCTGGCCGAAGTCTTTGAGTACATCAGCCCAAAACGGAAGATCGAGTTCAACGCCGCGCAGCCCTATGCCAATATCTACCACCAATGTCACCTCATCGCGTGCGCGCTGAACCTTTACAATCGTACCTTCATATTTCATCGTTTTTGCTCCCTCATTCGATCCGGTAATCTTATCTCCCCCGCCCCATTACCACAACGATTTCGCCGCCGCTGTCGTGAAATCACCATTGACGTCTGAAACAAAAAAAGTATAATTATGAGTGTTCGGCGACGTAGCTCAGTTGGTAGAGCAGGGGACTCATAAGCCCTTTGTCATGTGTTCAAGTCACATCGTCGCCACCAATAGAACTCAGCCTCCGGCTGAGTTTTTATTTTTTTCTGCCACACCAACTTTGGGTACAATCATCTGGTTTGTGAGCAATGCGAATATATCACACATGAGAGAGGTTAATTCTATGCCTGCATTTATAGTCTTTTTTGGGCCTCCTGGCTGCGGTAAAGGCACTCAGGCCAAAAAAGTGACCGAAGAACTGGGGCTGGTCCAGGTTTCTACGGGCGAATTGTTCCGCAAACACCTGGGCGAAAAAACACCGCTGGGTATCAAGGCGCAAGAATATATGTCACAGGGCGCGCTGGTTCCCGACGAGATCACGATTGGCATGGTGCGCGAACGTTTGCAGCAGCCTGACTGCCAGTCGGGTGTTATCTTTGACGGTTTCCCCCGCACCGGCGACCAGGCCAAAGCGCTTGATGCGCTGTTGAGTGAACTGGGCGGCAAGCTGAATATGGTAATCGATTTCGCGTTAGACATGAATATCTCGCGCGCGCGGTTGATGGGACGGCAGGAAGGTCGCGCCGACGATAAACCCGAAGTGATCGAAAAACGGCTGAACGATCATGCCAAAGTTGAGGCGAGTGTGATGCCCCATTACAACGCCCAGCCCGGTCTGGTAAGATCGGTGGACGCAGACCGCGCCATTGATGCCATTTATCAAGATGTGATGGCGCTGGTCAAAAGCACCCTGGCCTAGATCATCAACTACCTTAAATTCGCGTATAATCTCAAGCGGGGGAAGATCAACTTCCTCCGTTTGAATTTTGATCTGGCCTTATCAGGGAGTCTGGTTGATGAGCGAAAATAAACCCTTGCTGCTGCTCGCCCCCGGTGATCGTATTGGAAATTATTCGATTCGGGCGCTGATCGGTCGTGGAAAAAACACGGCAGTCTATCGCGCCTACCACCCTGAGCAAAAACGCGAGGTGGCCCTCAAAATCCTGCGCTCCGCAGCGCCACAAACCCCCGAAGTGATCGCCAAATTTAACGAGGAAGTGCAGGCGATTACTACCCTTAAACACCCGAATATCATGCGAGTCTTTGATCATGGCGTGCAGGCTGGGGCGTACTATCTCATTATGGAATTGGTAGAAGGCACCAATCTGCGCGATGCGATTTCTACGCACCCTACCGGGCTTGATCCGGAGGAAACCGTGCGTATTTTTGGGCAGCTTGCCAGCGCTGTCGCTACCGCTCACGATCACGGCGTGGTGCATGGCAATATCAAGCCTGACAATGTGCTGCTTGATAAAACTCAACGCCCGGTGCTGACCGACTTTTCTTTGGTCTGTCTGGGAGCGACCGTCTCTCGTGAAGAAGGATCGGGCATGGCAACCTATCTCTCCCCGGAACAAATCACGCAGGGAACAGCCACCGCCCCCGCCGACATTTATGCTTTAGGCGTCTTGCTGTATGAAATCCTTACGGGGGTTGTTCCTTTCAAAGGTGACACATTTGAGGAAGTAACGACGCAACATCAGAACATGCCGCCTGTCCCACCCAGCCAGATCAGAGTGAATGTCGATCCGCGCGTCGATCAGGTGATTTTGAAGGCGTTGAGCAAAAAATCTGACGAACGATTTACTTCGGCACGCGACATGTTGACCGCCATGAAAAGCGAAGATGTGCGCAGCCGTTACGAAACTGTCAATCTGACTCGTGACAGCGTGCAGGTGCAAAAAAGCCGTGCTGAGATCGCCAGTTTTCAGCGCGCCCGCGCCACCGAAACAAAGCCGGAAACAAAAACAGACCCCGTAAAACCCCTGGCTAACCCGGTCGAGTCGCAGTATGTCTGGATTATCGTCGCCGTAATAGTGGTGATGATTCTATCAGTGCTGATCGCCTTGATCTTATAACGAAAACCCCCGCTTCCAGATTGACAGCGGGGGTCGTTTAGAAACTTTGTCTATTTCATCAATCGAGGAAATTCAGGACCGGCAGCGACCAACAACACATGGCCGTTGCCGAGTTTGGCTTTTAGATGTATTGCGCCAAAACCCTTATGGGTCACATCGGTTCCCCAAACGGGCGCGAGATCACATTCACAGACGGACAAAAACGCTTTCCCCTCTTCCATTGTCGCAAAACTGGAACTGGCAACAATAACCAGCGTATCATGCTCATCTTGACGAGCAAAAACCATGAAGTGCGGATTATCGCTGTAACCCAACATCACCGTGTTCGGATCAGGATTGCTAAGCAGCCGTTCATATTTGTGGCGCACCTGAAGCGCATAACGCACCGATCCCACCAGATTGTGAGGCCGTGTCCAGTCGAAAGCCCATTCGCTGAATAAAGGCAGCGTGGCAGAAGGATTAGCGGCGATCATCTCCCTGGTGAAACCCAGTCCGGTATTGATCGGCTTGGCTTCCATCAGTTCGAATCCGCTGTGAATAAACGGGATGCCTGGCACAACCACACTGAACAGCAGCGCGTAATGGACAAATTGCAGCGCCGAAGGATGGCTGGCGGCGCGGGGGGTATTGTGATTTTCAGGTGTGGCGAAAAACGGCAGGGGCAGGCGTTCGTGCGCCATCCGATCTAAGAATGAATGGAATTTATCGGCATAGTGCAGATCGAACACCATATAACCCATCACCGCGTTATAACCTTCTTCCGCGCTGTGCTGGCCGATCACAAAATTCTCATCCCAAAACGCAAAATCGGGCGCGATATCGCGGGCAGATTGCACAATACGCTGTTTGAGTGGCACTGGCAGGGCATGGCCCATATCGATCATCACGCCATCAATCCCAAATTCGTGCTGATAATGCGGGATCACCCCGGCGATAGCATCCCACAGGTCATGTACGATATTGCCGGGCCGGGCCAGTTTCGCATCATACATGCGCACCGTGTTGTAGGCCAGATAATTAAAATCAGGGTGATTATACATCCGTAGATAGGTCACATCTGTCCAGGGGGGCTGAGGATCATCCGGCGGCCAGTCGGCAAACGCACCAGGAATACGCACGCGCGTCCCATTATCTAACACCCCAATCCAACGACCGTTCTCCATAGACACCCGGTCCGCACGCGGCGGCGGCGTGAACATCTCGCGGTAGGCGCGCGGCGGCGGCGGAAGCTCCGAAAAATCAAGCCGTCCGACTTTCTCTCTGGCATGGTTCAGCGCATCCCCGCTAAATAAAGGCGTGCCATAAGCTGCCGGATCAACGCTGTCTGGCTCTCGATCCGGCACACTTTCTTTGATCCAATAAAACCATTCGGGGTGTTCGCCAATCCAATCGCCATCTTTAGACGAAGTGCGCAGCACAAACTCCATGACCACGCGAATTCCTAGGTGGTGCGCAGCTTCAACAAACCCCGCAAACAGGGTATCTACATCCAGACCGAGCGCGGGTTCAGCCAGATTGTCATCGAGCTTATAGGCGTTTCGGATGCCATAGGGCGAGCCAAGTGACCCTTTTTTGCCATCCTGACCCACTGAAGTAATCGGCAGCAGGTGAACGGTGTTGATGTTCAAATACTTGATATAGGGCAGCAGGGCGATACTTTTGAGCAGCGTCCCGGTATCGCGCCAGCCTTCAGCTGATGGCGCAATCGACAACACATTATCATGCGCGTGATCATAGGCAGCAGTCACACGCGGAAAAAGGTTATAGACCACCGCCCGGCGCGACCAGTCACCATTTCCATTTCCCTGCACTAACCGCTGTGGTTCCGTTGCTAGAATAGCCTCAAGCTTGGAGGCATAAAACGAATAGGGATTAACAGCCTGGGCGTTGGTTGTCTGAAAATCTACCCATAAACCGGGCACATAATAGGGCGTGGGGAGTTCCCGCCGCCGCTCGTACAGCGTAGCAAGGATGCGTTGAAGCGCGGACATGAGATTTTGAATGACTCCTGATCAAAAAAACGGCACACATGCAAAAAGGGAGGAACAAGCCCTCCCTGAATAAACACTATTCACGAGTTAAAGTGTTACTGGTTGTAGTTTGACCCGAAGACTTCGACCATCAATGGGCCAATCATATCGCGGTTCGGCAGCAGAATATCCATTCCCTGGTAGTTCATAGGGATCACATATTCCCACCCTAATACAGCGTTGGTATAGTTGGTGGTTGGGATATCCTTGACCCACCAGGCCAATTGTAGAATCTGGTCCAGATCGAGCCCGGTATTCACCCCATCACGCAGTTCCGCCCAAAGCTGTGGAGACTCGGCAGCCAGTTTGGGGATCATGTCATAAGCCGTCACTTTATCACGGATGGCATATAACACCTGCTGCTGGCGGCGACCACGATCAATATCGTCGGAACTGTGGCGGCTGCGCGCATACTTGAGCGCCGTCGCGCCGTCCAACTCAGCCCACCCCGCTTTGATATAAAACGGATCGTAACCGTAGTTCATATCGGGATATTCGGGATCGTAAATTTCGTAAGGAACGTTGACGTTGATCCCGCCGATCAGATCAATGATTTTGATGAAGGCATTAAAATCCACCACCATATATTCATTGACCCGCATCCCAAAGTTATACTGCACCGTCTGCATCGCCAGGCGCGGCCCGCCGCCCGGTCCTTCGAGTTCTCCCACACCATACGCCTGGTTGATCCTCTGCAAGCCATAACCCGGCACATCGGCATAGAGATCGCGCGGAATGCTCAGCATCCCAACGCGCTTAGTGGTGGGATCGAGGCTGATCAAAATAATGGTATCGGTACGAATACCCATGCCAAACTCACCCGGACGTGTGTCCATACCCATGACCAGCACCGTAAATCGTTCTTTGCCGTCCCAGGGCTGGATAATCATACTCTGACCGTCGCCCAACATACCACCGACGGCCTCGCCCCCCTGGCCCTCCAAAATGCCACCAGGGCCATAGATCACCGAGGTCGGTTCAATGGGCGGGGCGCTCGTAGCAACTGTGCCGCTCGGCCCCTGTGCCGCCCGCAGCAAAAAAAAGACCGTCATACTCATAATCACCGTCATGCCGAGCAGCGCCGCCGCGATGATCACCCAGGCCCAATCATCGGGCGCGCCCAGTTCACGCCGCACTTTACGCCGGCGGACCCGATCACGAGCCGTGCGACGATCCAATTCGTGGGCGGGAATAGGCGAGGCGACAGAAGCCGGTGAAACGTTGGGCGGCTGTTGACCGGGATAACTATACCAGTGATCTGAGCCTAAGGGCTTAGGAGGGGGCGAGATATAGGCCGGCTGTTCGAGCTGTGAAATGATGACCGGCTCATTATGGTGTTGTGTCGGATTCGAATTATCTGCTGCCATTCAACACTCCAAAATCAGCGGAGACTATGAATATTGTAGCGTTAATCCATTAAACGCTCAATGTGCTACAATCCGACTGTTTTATAACGCTTCGCCATTTAGAGGAGAAATTTCGAATTATGAGCGGTGATCACTGGCGGTTGTTGATCAGCGGCACAGCCGATGGGGCGACCAATATGGCAGTTGATCATGCCATTATGGAGGCAGTCGCTGAAGGTCGTGTCCCCTCGACGCTGCGTTTTTACGCCTGGCAGCCCGCCTGCCTATCGCTTGGTTATACCCAACCCGCCGCCGATGTGGACCTGCCGCGCCTGGCCGGAAATCGTTGGGATGTCGTGCGGCGGCTGACCGGCGGACGCGCCATTCTTCACACCGATGAACTCACCTACAGCGTTGCCACTAAAGCCGCTCATCCCCTGGTGGCGGGGGATATCGTCGAGAGTTACCGGCGGTTGAGTCAGGCGCTGCTCGAAGGACTGCGGATCATAGGGGCCACCGCGCAGGCCGACAAACGATCTGACGGTTCTGCTCACACCAGTGGTCCGGTGTGTTTTGAAGTGCCGAGCCACTACGAAATCACGGTGGATGGAAAAAAGCTGCTTGGCAGCGCCCAGGTACGCCGGTTTGGCGCGGTGCTGCAACATGGCGCGCTACCACTTTCAGGAGACATCGCTCGAATTTGTGATGCCCTGTTTTTTGAGACCGAGCAGGAACGTGAACTCGTGCGCAGACGAGTGCGTGGACGAGCCACCACAGCAGCTGATATTTTGGGGCAAACTGTCTCATGGGAAAACGCCGTCGAAGCCATGATCGGCGGATTCGAGCGTGTCTTTAACCTATCGTTCGAGACCACACACAGCCTGACGACAGAAGAACAAGCTCGCGCTGACGATCTGTACACCGAACAGTATACGGCAGAAAGCTGGATCAGGCGGTTCTAGAAACCCTAAAAACAGGGCGACGCAAGCATCGCCCCTGCAAAATTGTTTGCTGTGCCCCTATAAGGATCAATCCGCGAAACACGTCGCGCTATCAGGCAAGGGCTCCAGGCTGCGCTGGAATGTGATCTGTTCGTGGCCCAGGCTTTTTACCAGATCATAAATGCGCGTTTCGGCTTCTTGATATGCCAGTGACAGCAGATCAATTTCATAGGCCGTTTCTCGTAGATCATTGATCGCCCGGTCATAGGCGTCGTCTTGCAGCCGCGCGATGATTTTACCGCAGTCCTGCACCACTGGAATATCGGTGCAGCGCCGGGTGAGAATATCGGGCTTGCCCAGGTAACAGCCGGTCAGTTGGGCAGACGGCAGGGTGATCGTAATACTGCCGTCGGGCAGCACCAGCACATTCTCCTCGGCGACTAATGACAGGTCAATCCCTGCCGTAACCGACCCGATATAACTGATCTCTAATTCCGCGTCAGGCGCCGCGCCGGTATCTACCACCGTCTTGATTACCTGAATATCGCCGGTGGCCGTTTGCAGCACCGCCATCTCCTGAATGCCCAGCACAATAGTACGGCTGTCAACGACGACCGGTGTGGAATCATCTTCAAAACCGAAAATCGCCAGAAAGTTATCCAATGGATCGCGCATGAAGTCGGCAAATTGCAGCGTCATGATCACCGCCATACAACCGATCACGACCGTCATCACCAGCAAAATCAAGCCAGCAAAGAGCGCGCACATGCCGCAGCAGCCCGTTGGGCGGGGAATAGCCAGAAAGGAGCGCGGCTGATCATAGGCTTGAGGCGGCGGCGCGGATTCACCCGGCTGGACCACCGTTCCCTGTACAGCCACACGCTTGTCTTTAGAATCACGTGAAGTCATAGGCGTTTTTCCGAGTTATCTCTGCAATTGTTTGTACGCACGTTCACCTACCGGGGTTGCATTTATTCGCCAGTTGGCAGATCACGAAGCTGGTACAGTGTGCCATCCTCAAAACCGCGCTTGCGATAATAGGCTCGCGTCCCGACGGACGAAATAACGGCCAACCGCCGGTAGCCCCGCTGTGTGGCGATTTCAGCGGCACGTTCGATCAAACGTGTACCGAGACCGCTGTGCTGCGCTTTGCCGGGCATTTCTTCGCCCAGTGAGAGCGACTGTCCATACACATGAACTTCGCGGATCATGGCCGCGCCCGCTAATTCTTCGATCAGCGGTGGCTCAACTGGCAGCGACAGCCGCAAAAAAGCCGAAATTCGCCGGTCTGCGGTAATGTATTGGATAAAAATTTCCTCACCGATGCTCGACTCGTAACGAATTTCATCTACATGCAGATCATCCAGCCCGACCAACTGACCACGAATCTCACGGGCGCGAATATCCGGTGACGCCTCACCCTGCCGCCGCAGTTCATTTTCGACCACCTGCCGAAAATTAGTTTTCATATCTCCGGCAACAATATCTGTCGAAGGGATGTCGCGCACGACGCGCGTCAGGCGGCAGTATTCCGGCGTAAACCGAAAACAAGCCGTCAGCAGATGTAATAATTCATCATGGGTATAGGGCTGCCACTGCCCCGCCTGATAAACCTGCATCAACTCAGCGCTCTCGATCAGCGAGCAGGGATAGATTTTGAGTTCGTCCGGGCAGAGTGCGGGATCGGTGAACAAACGGCGGTAATCTTCAAGGTCGGCGGCGGGAGATGAACCGTACAGATTCGGCATCCAATGGGCATGAATCTTAAATCCCATCTGGCGCAGCAGCCGGATCGCGCGGCGCGTCATCTCGGCGTTGTGACCCCGTTTGTTGAGCCGCAGTACCTCATCGTTCAGGCTTTGAATACCTATCTGCACTTTGGTCGCGCCCAACCGCCGGATGCGGATCACCTCTTCGGCGCTGATCTGATCAGGGCGTGTTTCTACGACCAACCCCACACAGCGACAGGCGGCTTCTTCATTTTCGCGGTGAGCCGCCTCAAGCTCCTCCCAGGTGGCATATTCATCCACCACCAAACGAGGGCGTTCGCCTCGCCGGATCGCCTGCGCATAATCGCGTGAACGGCGCATTTCTTCATGGTAGAGACGCTGCACGGCCTGGTTATAGGACTCGGTCAACTCGATCCCGCTAATTATTTCTTGGGTCGGGTAAGCCGGATCCAACTGGGACGCCTGGCGCAGTGCGGCGCGTACCTCATCGGTGTGATCAATTCCCTTGCCGAAGTCATGCAGCGCGTCAAAAATACGCCGGACAAACCAGATTTGATAACTTTCGGGATAAAATGACCACGTTCCCCCCAGAATGATCATTTCGATCTTATCGGTGGGATGTCCACCCTCGTGCAATGCCGACAGGCGCGAGTAAGTTTGCAGATAGGGATCAAAGCTGTTTTGTTCGGCGCGCTGTGCTCCCGGCTCGTTTGCCAGATAACTCTTGGGCATCCGTACATCGTTAGGGCAAAATATACATTCCCCCGGACAAGGAAACGGCTTAGTCAGAACGGTGACGGGTGTTACCCCCGACATGGAACGGACAGGTTTCAGCCGCAGCCGTTCCACTACTGCCGGATCAAATGGCGGCAGGTTGTCTGTCCCGGCAAAAGCGCGGTAGGCTTGAATCAGATCGTTTTTACTAAAAACACCCTGATGATCTTTAGGGTGATCTTTCAGCAGGCGCACAAGTTGCGGATGGGTCAAGTTGGGGCGCTGGATGACTTCGTGTAAGATCGCCACCAGGGGTTCGCGGTAGGTTTCAACGTTGACGGGAGGCCGGAAATTTTTACCCATTATCTTTTGACTCATCATTCTATAGACCAGAGTTAGATCGTACCATGAATGACGACACAGTTAAACGGCTAAACCAGATCAACCGGGAATTTTACCAGATTACCGCTGACAGTTTTGACGAGTCACGCGGGCAGCCCTGGCCGGGATGGGACCAATTAATCCCTTATCTACACCCGCCGCTGACGGTGATGGATGTCGGGTGTGGAAATGGGCGTTTTGGCGTTTTTCTGGCGCAGCACATGGGCGCCGACGTGATCTATCATGGCATAGACAACAACTCCACCCTACTCGAGCGAGCGCAGACCGCCCTGACGGGGATAGAAACTCACCTCACTCTGCGGGATATTGTCGAACAACCGCCTGATGAGGGAACCTTCGATCTGGTGGCGCTGTTCGGCGTGCTGCACCATATTCCCGGCAGGAAGCAGCGGCAGGATTTTGTGCGTAAGTTGGCGGAACGAGTCAAAGCGGGCGGAATGCTGGCGTTTGCGACGTGGCGCTTTTACGAATATGAACGATTCCGCGAGCGGATCACCTCCTGGCCTAGCGATCTCGACGTGGAAAAAGGTGACTATCTGCTTGACTGGCGGCGCGGAGATCGGGCGCTGCGTTACTGCCATTATGTAGATGATACCGAACAGGCCGATCTGATCGCTCTATCTGGGCTGTGCGAAGTCATCACCTACCGGGCCGATGGACGCACGAATGACATTAACTGCTATACCTTGTTACGAAAAGAGAACTCATGACTGACTACATTCCAGATCTGAATGATGCGCTGATCGCCTGGTTCGAACAGCACCAGGCCGATCTGCCCTGGCGGCGCAGGCGTGATGCTTATGCCGTCTGGCTGTCGGAAATTATGCTGCAACAAACTCAGGTCACGACGGTGATCCCGTATTT
>JACRBK010000126.1 GCA_016234525.1 Chloroflexota bacterium | reverse complement strand
TGGGCTAAAAATGGTCGGCGTCGTCCTACCTGGCGGCAGCACGACCGCCGAGCCATCGGCGCAGGATATGCTGGCCCTGATGGACCTCATTGATCGTTATAACGTCCCGGCTATTTTTACTGAGAATGTCGCCAGTGACAGTATCGCCGCCCAGATCGCCGAAGAAACCGGCGTGGAACTGGTCAGCCTGTACACCGAGTCGCTCGGTGATCCTGGCAGCGGCGCGGCAACCTATCTCGAATACACCCGCTATAATGCCCAGGCCATTTATGATGTGCTGTCATGCTGCCAGATGCGGCCCCGGAACTGATCGAGTCGCCTGGACCTGATGGAACTCAATTATTTAATCAGGTCATGTAACGAAAAACAGCCTCACCCCCTACCCCCTCTCCAACTTGGTTGGAGAGGGGACGACGCGCCCCCTTTCTCTGCGCAGCGGGGAAAGGGGGTTGGGGGATAGGGGTAAATTTGTGGGCGCGGTGTGATTCCGCCCCTTTAATAAGGATAGAAATATGAACTCTTTAGCGCTCCCATCACCCGCCGCCGCCGACTGCGCGCCCCCCGGCCCGGTCATGATCGTACAGAATCTTTCGGCGAGCTACAACGGGGATCGGGCTGTCCGCAATATCGCATTTGAAGTCTGTCAGGGCGAGCGCGTGGGGGTTGTCGGGCCAAATGGCGCGGGAAAATCCACGCTGTTTAAGGCGCTGGTTGGGCTGCTGCCGCACCAGGGAGCGATCTCGATCCTGGGCGCGCCCTGCCAACAAAGCCATGCGATGGTAGGATATGTCCCCCAACACGACGCGCTCGACCTCTCATTCCCGGTGACGGTGTGGGATGTGGTGATGATGGGCCGCGCGCGGCAGATCGGGTATATTTTGCCACCGCGCAAACGCGACCGCGAATCCGTTCACGACGCGTTAGAGCGCGTGGGGATGTGGGACTTGCGCAAACGCCAGATCGGGGAACTGAGCGGCGGGCAGCGGCGGCGCGTGTTTATCGCGCGGGCGCTGGCTCAACAAGCCCGCGTCCTGCTGCTCGATGAGCCTTTCAGTGGCGTGGATGCCACTGCCGAAAGTGACATTTTCCAGGTTCTCGACATTTTGCGCGCTGAAGGTGTCGCGGTGCTGCTGGCGACTCATAATCTGGTGCAGGCGGCTACACATTATGATAAACTCCTGCTGCTCAATGCCGGGCAGCAGATCGCATTCGGTCCACCCGGCGAAATCTATACTCCCGCTGCGCTGGCGGCCACGTTTGGGGACCGGATCGCGCTGTGGCAAGACGGCGGAAAATATATCGTCGTCGCGGATCAGCCCTGTCACGACTGCGAGTAATGATCTGGTGAGGAGTATCTCATGACCAATTTTGACACCGCATTGTCCCTTGTAAGTGATTTATCCACGCTGGAAAAGATTCGATTAATGGAGCATATTGCTTCCTTGCTCGAAAGTGATCTCGTTGGCCTAACAGGCGAAAAAATAGAATCGGCTGAGTCAACTGCCGCTGTTCCCAAGACATTCCAAGAACTGGTCATGTGGCTAAATGCTAACCCACCTGATGAAGCCTGGGGAGAACTAGCCGATGACCAGGAAGCTGGGGAATATATTCACCAAATGCGACGGCGGGCTACGGTTTGGCTGGAAGAACCCGGAGAAACTGAATGATCGCCGGAATTGTGGACACAAATATCCTCATAGAACTCTATCGCAGCCATCCATTAACAAAAACATGGTTGGCGGGTCAGGCGGACTTGGCAATCACTGCATTAACCTGGTTGGAATTTATGGAAGGAGCACGCGGCAAGGCAGGACAGGCTCGTTGTCTTCAAATCATGGCGCCATTCCAAATGCTTTTTTTTACGGACAGCGATCAGCAATGGACAATGACTCAGCTTCTGAATTATCGCCTTTCGCATGGGATCAGTTTTAAAGATTGCCTGATAGCCGCTTGCACCAATCGTTTACAGGTTCCTCTTTATACACAAAATATCAAAGATTTTTTGACTGTTCTTCCAGTTCATTTGGTAATCAAACCTTATTGACGTAACGCGCTCAAT
The DNA here is from genome assembly GCA_016234525.1 of Chloroflexota bacterium. GTDB lineage: Bacteria > Chloroflexota > Anaerolineae > Aggregatilineales > Aggregatilineaceae > JACRBK01. Next base: position 7,681 of record JACRBK010000126.1, on the reverse strand, counting down.
CTTGGAGACATTATGGAACGTCCTCTTATTTTGTTAGTCAACGATGACGGCGTAGAATCGCCGGGATTAGCCGCTTTAGCGGCTGCGCTCGATCCCCTGGGCGACCTGCTGATCATCGCGCCGCGTGTGCAGCAGTCGGGCATGGGGCGCAGTTTCCCCGGCAGCAATGACGGGCGCATGACCGAAACCACCGTTCAGTATGAAGGGAAAAGCTGGAAAGCTTATGCCGCCACTGCCTCCCCGGCTCAATGCGTGCAGCATGGCGTGTTAGAGGTCGCAGATCGTCCGCTGGCGCTGGTCGTGTCGGGCATCAATTACGGCGAGAATATCGGAACCGGCGTGACCGCGTCAGGGACAGTAGGGGCCGCGCTCGAAGCGGCAGGCCAGGGCGTGCCGGCGCTGGCGATCTCGCTCGAAATGCCGGTGGCGCAGCACATGACGTATGATACCAATGTCAATTTGAAGGGCGCGCAGTATTTCTCGCATTATTTCGCGCAGCGCTGGCTGGCAGCAGATCGCCCGCCGGAAGTAGACCTGCTGAAAATCGACATCCCTTTCAATGCCACGCCCGAAACTCCCTGGCGCATGGCCCACCTGGAACGTGGTAAGTTTTATGTCCATCTGGCGCCGCTGCGCAACAGCCTGGAAGATGCCGGACGCATCGGTTATACCGTCAACCAACGCCTGATGACGAGCGAAGATTCTGACGCGGCGGTGATCAGAGCCGGGCTGGTGGCCGTGACCCCGCTGACTCTCGACATCACCGCGCCGATCACCGAAGAGGCGCTGCGCCGGACGCTGAATGGCAGCGTAAAACAGGCATGATCCGCTCGGCTGTTAACAAGGTGGCTCTATGATCGGTGTGAATGTTGCTGTATTCAATGAAGGTAAAATTTTACTCACCCAGCGCGAAGATTTCCGCGTGTGGTGTCTGCCGGGCGGCCATGTCGATCCGTATGAATCATTCGCCCAGGCCGCGATCCGCGAAGTGCGCGAAGAAGTCGGGCTGGAAGTCGAATTGGTCCGGCTGGTGGGGTTATATTCGCGCCCAGGGTGGAGCAACGGCCTGTACCATCTGGCGTTGTTCACTGCGCGCCCGATTGGGGGAACTCTCAAGCCCGATCCACATGAGGTCGTTGAAGTCGCTTATTTCGATCTGGATCACCTGCCCGAAGATTTGATGATCGGCCAACATCAACGGATTCTCGACGCCGCCAGCGGGATCGGCGGCAGCCTGACGCGCAATGAGCCGATTATCTACCCGCCCGATCTGCCGATCCCGCGCAAGGAGCTTTACGCCGCGCGGGATCAGTCGGGGCAGTCCCCGGCGGAATTTTATACCCAACGTTTCAGCATCCTCGAAACCGCGCCCGGTGTAATCGAAGTCGAAGGAAACAAGTGTGATGATTCTGGCAAATAGTGGCTTGTGGGACGCGCTCGAATGGGGTTGGGTGGTGCTGCTGCGCAACTTCGAAATGTTGGTGTTGCAGCCGCTCGATTACCCTCTGTTGGCGCGCAGCCTGCAAGCCGCGATCATCGTTGGGATTATCAGCGGCGTGTTGGGGACCTTTGTGGTCGTGCGCGGCATGGCGTTTTTTGGCGACGCGCTCGCGCACGCCATTCTGCCCGGTGTAGCGTTTATGTACCAGCGCAGCAGCGGCAAAACCGATGGCCTGTTCTGGGGCGGTTTGATCGCGGGCATTCTCAGCGCATTGGGGATCGGATTCCTCACCCGGCACGAAAAGATCAAGGAAGATACCGCGATTGGGGTGGTTTTTTCGGCGATGTTCGCGCTGGGCGTGGCGATGATCTCGCGGATCGATAACTACGCGGGCGATCTGTCGCATATTTTGTTCGGGCAAATTTTAGGGGTATCGCAGGACGATCTGCGCCTGACGTTTATCTTCGGGCTGGTTGTGCTGGCGGTCGTCGCCTTGTTTTACAAAGAATTTATGATCATTTCGTTTGATCCTATTCTGGCCCGAACCCTGCGCCTGCCCGCCGAAGCGTTCCGCTTGCTGCTGCTGGTGCTGCTGGCGATCACGATTGTAGTCTCGTTACAAACCGTCGGCGTCGCGCTGATGGTCGCGCTGTTAGTCACGCCCGCCGCCGCCGCCCACCTGATGAGCCGCCGCCTGCTGCCGATGATGATGATCTCCGCCGTGATCGGAGCAGCCTCCAGCATCATCGGGTTTTATGTCTCCTACCACGCCGATATTGCCACCGGCCCGGCGATTGTCCTCACCGCTACTCTGCTTTTCCTTTTTGTATTTGTCGAGCAGCAAGCCAAAACCCTCGCGAATCAAACCCTGCTCCGCCTGCGTCCCACCTCAGCAGACTGATCTGTTTTCATTTGAAAAATAATCCATATTTTCAAAGATTTACGGAGTTTTTATTAGAATTTACTGGTCAATCATTCTAATTACGCCTATATTAAATATAGATCCTTTTTACCTTTTCGGAGAAAGAAAAGATGAAGCGCCTTTTAATCACCGTAGTCCTGTTAGCCGCCAGCTTTGCCGCATTTATTCCACAAGAATCGCCTGTCGCGGCGGCTGAAGACGGCTGCGCCCTGCTTAATTCAGCGACGTATGACGGCGTCTATAGCGAGGATAACACCGGCCCTGTCGAATTTGCCCAGGGTGATACCATCACCTTCGCCGCCGACTATGGACCTGAGGCAGGCCGTGTCGCCCTGCAAGACGGTCTTTCTATTTACCTGGAATTTGAAGGCAGTCTCGTGGATAATGACGGCGTTCCCGGCGTCATGAGCTATACCTTCGCCGAAGACACCGCGCTGAGTGATGTCAGTTGGTATGCGGACTATTTCTTTGAAGAGAAATTGACGCGCGACGCCGCGCAACAACTCATCGAGGTAGACTGGACCGTAAACTGCACGGGCGGTGAAGCGGTTGAAGTCCCCGGCTGCGATATGTTTATCAATCTGCCTACCACGTCAGTCGTCGGTGCGTTCGTCAGCAATGCCCAGACTTATTGGGCCGCCGATCTGAACAAAGCGACCGCTGATCCCTCGATTGTCATCCCGGCGGGCAAAACGGCCTGGGTATTGGGCGTAAGCTCCAGCCAAGAATTCTACAAAATTCTGTGGAGCTGCACTCTCTTGTGGGTTCCTACCAGCACGATGGGGCCGAACTATGATCTGGTGTGGAATGGCAAACCGCTGCCGACCAATGTAGTGAACTAATTTACCCCTATCCATAAATCAGGTCGGGCGCGGCAAGCAGCGCCCCTACAAAACCATGATCACTGACACCCCGGACTCACCCTCTGGGGTGTTTTTTATGATCAGTGGTGTGATCAGGTGGACTTCGCTCAATGAGGCTGTAACATAAATCCACCGTGGCGCATCTGTCAGGATCGGCAGGCTTGGCTTGGCGCATGGGAGATTCTGCTGGTATGATACTTTTGATCAAATGGGGAACAGTGCAACGACCCGGTTGGCACTGCGTACTATACCTTAACAGGACCCCCACACGTAAGGAGTGCAGATCATGGATTTTGGACGCGCGATCTCGTTTCCATTTGATGACGATGAATGGCCGATCAAGTTCATCTTGGGAACTTTGCTGACCTTCATCCCGTTTTTTGCGCCAGGATACCAGGTGCGCGTAGCCCGGAATCTGATCCGGGGCAAAAGTCGTCCGATACCCGAAACCGATGAGCTGGGGCAGGTTTTTGTAGACGGCGTGATGGCAACCTTAGCCGGGATGCTGTATTTTCTGCCGCTGATCCTGGTGTTCTGTCTGTTGTTTTTCCCGGCGATGCTGGCAGGACAGGATGACATCTTCGCGTTGATGTTCTGCGGTTCGATGTGCTGCATGTCAGTATTTATGCTGCTGTACACGGTGCCTGCGATGGCGTTGTATTCTCTGGCGATCATTCGTTATGCCGAAACAGGCGATTTCTCGGCGTTTGTCCAGTTCGGCGCGCTGTGGAGTGATATGACCGGCAACGCGGGTTTGCTGCTCAAACTGTGGTTATATGTGGTCGGCATGGGCTTGTTAGCGTCGGTGATCTCACCGTTTGCCGCTGCCACAGTCGTAGGTGTCCCGCTGCTGATATTTTGGTATCATATTTCATCCGGTTTTCTGATTGGGCAGGCCGGTCTTGAGTTAGAAGGTGAAATCTAAAGCCATGCGTGACATGCCACGTCTCTTTGCTACTCTGATTATCTGGCTCGCTTTTTCCATCCTGGTCGGGACCATGACGACCTCGGTCACCGGCGCGATGGCGAGCGCCAACGGGGCGGTGGTTTTTGGCATCGTACTGGTACTGGCTGTTATGGCGACGATCAGCACACTCGGCGTGTGGTTCAGCGGGCGCGACAGCAGCGGGTCAGAAGTGTCCACCGCCAGCCGCAGCAAAGCCAAACGCGCCGGAAGCCCTCGGATCGAGCGGTTAGTAGAACAACTCGACGACGACGATATTTACGAACTGGAAGCGATGCTGTTGGCCCGTGATCGGACCCCCGACGGTACACCGCGCCGCCGATCCTAGAATCTCTCTATGATCGACCTGGGACGCGCGCTCAAATACCCGTTTTCTGGCCCCAATGCCATCACCAAAACCCTGATCGGGGGGGTGATGGCGCTGCTGCTCCCCTGTTTTTTGCCCCTGTTTATTCTAATGGGCTACCAACTGCGCATCATCCGCGCGGTGCTAGAAGGTCATGACGACGAACTGCCCGAATGGGGCGGCATTGGGGATGACCTGATGGCCGGGGCCGTCGTTTTTGCCGGGACACTGCTTTATTATCTGCCGTCGTTTCTCCTGGTAGGGATGGGAGCACGGCTGGCCGTCGCAGCAGTCTCCGATCTCGACCTCACCGGGCTGATCTTTTCAGGCGGATCATTCGAATTCGACCGCGCCAAACTCTCGATGATACTGGTGTGTTTTCTGCTGGCGCTGATCTGGCTGATCCTCAGCGCGCCGCTGGTCATGTCCGCGACGGCCCGTTATGCCGAAACCGGCGAGTTTTCATCTTTCACCCACATCCTGGACCGTGCTGATGAGGCCTGGGAACAACGCGGCGCGGCGGCGACCTTGATGCTGCACTTGTTTCTGCTGTCGTTGATCATGCAGACCGTTTCGGCGGTCGCTTCGAGCATGATCTGTCTCATTTCGGGTTATATCCAGTTCATTAACTTCGCCGCCGTGTGCCATCTTAACGGGCAGTGGGGCGCGGTCCTCAAACAAAATCGCCGCAAACCCAGTGTGATCCGCCCGATCAAACCGCTCAAACGATAATAACTAGCCCTGCGGCATATCGACTGTATCCAGCAGAATCGTCACCGGGCCGTCATTCTGAATTTCGACTTGCATTCGCGCGCCGAACTGCCCCATCTCCACCCGTGATACGCCCTCCTGGCGCAGCATATCGGCAAAACGCACGATTAGCGGCTCCGCGATGTCGGGCGGCGCGGCATCGGTGAAACTGGGGCGGCGGCCTTTGCGCGCATCCGCATAGAGCGTGAACTGTGACACGACGAGGCAGCCCCCGTCCACATCGATCAGTGAGCGGTTGAACTTGCCCGCGTCGTCTTCAAACACGCGCAGCCCGCTAATTTTGCGTGCCAGCCATAACGCCTGGGTGTCCCCGTCGCCATGCCCGACGCCCACCAGGATCACATACCCCTGGCCCACCGATCCCACGATCTGCCCTTCTACTCGCACTGCGCCAACGGTCACTCGCTGCAAAACGGCTCGCATTTTGTCCTCATGGTGGTGTCGTGTTATTCAACTTCAAGGTCAACACTGGTGTTCAAAAAAGCTCCTAATCGCCCGGCTTCGGCCTCAATCCCTTTCCGGATCGAAGTAGTGGGGGATGTAAACAGGCGAATCTTGACAATGGTTTGTGAGCGCTGGGTCTTGTATTCCCAGACACCTTGAACATAACCGTTAACCAATACGACCGCCGAGATCCACCCCTGAGGACGAAAAACCAGGCTCTTGTAAACAGTAGGGACCAGCGGCTCGACTTCACGCCCAAGCGCAAAAGTATACCCATCGAATAACGGCAGCAGGATGACCGTGTCTGCTGGCTCAAGGTTTTGCATCGGCTCAAGCGTGGCCCGCAGAGCGAATGCTCGCCAGCCTTCGACATCGACTTCTTCCAGATCAGCGGCCATCGCTAAAAAGATTTTTCTGGTCAGGACTAACCCGGTTCCCCCCGACCACCAACGCGCAAAATCTTCGGGTACTGCCGGGCCGTACACTTGAAGATAAAGGCGGACTATGTTCTGGAGGGCCAGCGTTGGATCGATTGACGACCAGTCGCTGATCCATGTTCTGGGATTTACGAAAGTAACATTCTGCCCCTGGCTGGGTCCGAAACAGAGATCGCCCCGAAATGCTGATGGTTTTAACGGTGATCCCCAACCTGTCGACAGGATCAGTTCGCGCAGCTGCGGCAGGCCGGTCTGCTGAGCGATAGCAGTGGCGAGCTGATCGCGCGTCATCGGCCCATCGTTTAACACCTGCGGAACTGCCGAGAGAAAAGCGTCATACTGCGCTGAGGTCAGGCCGTAAGAGGCAAAATAGTTGGCCCAACTGCGAGTCTCATTCAGGCTGCGCGCGGCGACCACCAACGGCAGTTCGCTCGCAGAGAGCAGGTGTAAAGTGCCGCGCATCGCCCAGGTTTTAACCAGGGTGTGGTCTTGCCACAGCGCGCTATGGATATCTTCGCGAGAAAGCCCATCGATGCGCGCGCATAACGCCAGTTCAGCGGCAGACAATACCTGGGCTTGAATCCCCCCGGTGAGTGTGGCGGCTTTGACTAAATCCTGGCGTGTCAGACGCGAGGACAACCGGTGCTGTGACAATCGCCAGGCGTTCACCTGATTCCACTTCAATGATTTCAGCGTCATTCGTTGTCCTCATAACCGGGTGGTCAGATCACCGCACCCCAACCAAAAGCATCTTACCCGATCACCGCCCGCCGCCACAACAAATCTGTCCCCGATTTGAAACCCACCTCAAACGGTCTGCGCGGTCTGGCGATTTTCGCCGTTCTACTCGTTGTGCTATACTGTCATCGTGTCTTACGCTAAACCGCACCCTGACGCTGAACGCTGGGCAGAACGCCTGGCCCGCTGGTCCCACCGCTGGCACATGGCAAGTGGGATCGGCCTGCTGCTTGATCTGCTGGAACCGTTGGGGCCGTTAGGCGCACAGGTGTTATGGATCGCGCAGCCGACGCTGGCGTTGTTTGTCCCGCGTGACGAGGTGGCCTCCCTGGCCCAGTTGATCGAAGCGCCGGGTGGTGTGGCCTGGCTGCGTGAGCAGTTGGTGGAACCGGACAGCGAGCCGGTTCAAACAGTGCCGGAAAAAGAGGACGAAGCATGATCGAAAATGCTGAACTCACCTGGGTGATGATCGCGCTGGCCTTTGCAACAACGATGGCCGGGCGTTTTATCGTGCGGCGTTTTCGGGTACATTTCCGCCCGATCCAGGCGTATGAAAAAATGCCCCAATTGGTTGCCGATGCAGTAGAAGGCCGCAAACGCCTGCATTTTTCGCTGGGAGGCAGCGCGATAGGCCAGTCGAGCACCGTTAGCGCCCTGGTATCGGCGGAGATTATTTACCGCATGGTCGAACGGTTGGCGATCAGCCGCGAGCAGCCGTTGATCACCACCAGCCAGATGATGACCCTGCCGCTGGC
>JACRBK010000125.1 GCA_016234525.1 Chloroflexota bacterium | reverse complement strand
GATCACGATTCTGGTTCCGCTGCTCAATGCGGTGCTGTTCTTTTTGGTGGGCAGCCTGTGGGGAGCGCGATCCGGTTGGCGCGGTTATGCGCTCGGCACTTTGGCGGCGGGCCTGCTGCTCAGCATGGGGTTAGGCGGGCGGGCGGCGCTGGTCAATTCCGGCGATCCGCGTGAATTGTGGTTTATTAACCCGGTGACGGATGATGTTCACGAACTGCGCGCCACGCTGCGCGATATGAGTCTCCGCAACACCGGCGAGCCGAATCTCGTTGAAGTCTCCGCGCTGGTCCCGCAGGACGGCGCGATAGCCTGGGCGCTGCGCGATTATCCGAACACGAAATTTGTCGAAGGTGTCGGGCCAGAGATCAACAGCCCGGTGGTGATCATGCCCTGGACCTACCCACAGCCCGCCATGGGCGCGGATTACATCGGCAAAGACTTGATCACCCGCCAAGCGTGGGACTTAGAATCGCTCTCCTGGCGGGATGTGATCATGTGGCTGTACCGTTCTGACTCTAAAGACAAACCCACCATTGGCGAACAGATGATGCTATGGGTGCGTAAGGACGTGTACGGCGTGCAGGCGGTTCCTGAGAGCGAATAAGCCCACAAAAAAGGGGTTTCGGGCTGTTTTTCGTTGAGCCTCACCCCCTGACCCCCTCTCCACTTCGTAGAGAGGGGGAAATGTTGAACGGCGGTTTAGCCCCTCTCCATGCAATGGAGAGGGGTTGGGGTGAGGCTAACCCGGCAAAAGGCTGAACTTAATCCCTATTGAGGATAAAGGTAAGCTTTCATAATGACTCTAATTGAGAACTCAGCGGGGGCAGGGTGTACAACTGATTATGACCGATCAACAACCGGAAGCAGCGGCTCCTGTCCGCCAGAGTGTGAATGATCCCGACCTGGGCCACTTGATCGCGCTGAGTTTGCAGGGCGATCAGGCGGCGTATGCGACCCTCTACGAACGCTACGCGCCGGGCCTGTACCGGCTGGCGTACAGCATTTTGTTAGAATCGCAAGATGCCGAGGATGTGCTGCAAGAGTCGATGGTGTATGCTTTTCGCAACCTGGATCGTTATGATCCGCTGCGGGGCGCGTTTAAGACCTGGCTGTGTACGATCACGATCAGCCGGTGCCGAAATGCGCGGCGGCGGAAATGGCTGCCCACCGTTGCTCTGACACATCTGCTCAATTTTGGGATCGAACCGCCCGCGCCAGACGACGAGCAGCCCGAAGTCAAAGCCGCCTGGGAGCAGATTCGGGTGGCGCTGCACGAGGCGCTGCGTTCACTTTCGCCCCGCCTGCGTGAAGCGGTCGCGCTGCGTTATGGGCAGGGGCTGACTTACCGCGAAATGGCCGAAATTATGGACTGTCCACAAAAAACGGCTGAAAGCCGTGTCCGGCTGGCGCATGAACAGATTCGTAAAGTTATGAACGCTAACGACGCAACCACCATTGAAGCGTTAGAAGAGTTATGGGGTGTTTGAGATGCAGCGCTATCGTCATGTCAATCACTTGTTGAGCCGCTACGCCCACGGGCAGCTTCGTTCGTCGCAGCGGGCGCGCGTGCAAAATCATATCCGGCGGTGTCCATCGTGCCGAGAGGCGCTGGCCCGCGAATCTCTGATCGCTGCCGACCTGCGCCGCGAACTGCCGCAGATCGGGCAGGCCCAGGCCAAACAGTTAGCCGGGGTGTGGATCGGCGTGTGGCAAGAAGTCAACCGTCCGCGCTACCGCGCGGGCCTGCCTGTGCCGGGCCTGAGCGTCATTTTGGGGATGCTGTTGGTGTTGGCAGTGGCGCTGCCGCTGCTGGCAGGTGGTGGGATTCGGGCTATCGCTGCACCGAATCAAGCCCTGCCGATCAGCACCGCGTCACCGACACCCGGCACGGCTGGCACCGACGAAGCCCGGCTGATCGATTCCGCCGGAGCGCAGCCGGTGCAGGGGGTGCTGCCTGACGCCTCAGCGACGGTTGCTTATGCGATTCCGGTGGGGGCGAGTCCCGCGCCGCAGCCGCAGGCGACTATCTCGCCTGAAGCGTCCTATTTGGGCGCGGGGCAGTAGGTGGTGATGAGAAGTAGGGGCGCTGCTTGCCGCGCCCAATAGGTATTGAGTTAAGCCGCTGTCGCCGGGCGCTCAGCGGCCCGGCTATAAAAAAAGCCGGTAAGCCCACTGAAGGGGCTGTCAGGTAGTTGATTTTTAGCGCCTTTAGTGCGCTTCCAGGCGTTTGATCTTTAGCCGCAGGGCTTGAGCCTGCGGCGCGGGCGGCAAGGACCAATGAGATTGCCCTAAAGTTGACATGTATTGGGCGCAACAGTGCGCGCGTCCGGCCACAAAAATCTTGTTTTTGCTGATAGCTGAACGCTGATAGCTGACAGCTTGTTTGGACATAGGGTCTAAGTTATGGCAATTCACGAACAAACTGCTTCTTCCCCGACCTCGAACGAAAACGCTTTCACGCAGGTATTGACGCGCGTCCACAGTGTGAAATGGGAATACGTGGCCTATGCCGCGATCCTGGTGCTGGCCCTGATGACTCGTTTCATCGGCCTGGGGGATCGTGTTATGAGCCACGATGAAAGCCTGCACACATATTATTCGTGGCGGCTGTACGAGTTTGGGGAATTCAGCCACACGCCCCTGATGCATGGGCCGGTGCTGTTCCACATGGTGGCGCTGTCGTACTTTATGTTTGGCGACAGCGACTTCACCGCCCGCCTGTACCCGGCAGTATTGGGGATTCTGATGGTGTTTTACCCGGTGCTGCTCAGGCGGTGGATCGGGCGCGTCGGGGCGCTGCTGGCCTCGGTGATGATGTTGATCTCACCGATGATCATGTTCCACAACCGTTATATCCGCGAGGACACACCATCTGTGTTTTTCACGATGATCATGGTGTACGCCGCGCTGCAATATATCGACGGGGTGCGCCCGCGCCGCCCGGTGTGGCTGGTTGTGCTGGCCGGATCGCTGCTGCTCACGCTGGCCTCTAAAGAAGTGGCGTTTATCTATATTGCCATCTTCGGCAGTTATTGGCTGTTGGTGTGGCTGATGCGCATCGTGCAAGACGTGGGGATCGTCCGCCGCCCGGCAGATGTGACCGCCTGGGAACCGCCGCTGTTGCAGCAGTTTTTGGGCCATGTGATCCTGCTGGTGATGGTGGGAGTGCTGGCGCTGACGGTGGGGCGATTTATCCGGTTCCTGTTCTCGCCCATTTTGTGGATACCCTCAAACGCCTGGATCGAAGTGCCGCTGTTTTTGGTGCTGTATGTTCCGTTGGCGCTGTCGGGGATGCTGCGCCGCCGTACCAACGGGGCCGACCTGACGGAGCTGGCCGAAGGCAGCAAACCCAAACGAGGACCGCGGGGCCGGGGCGGGGTAGCTTCCGCGATTATGCAGGGGGTCGCCAGCGGTAAATCGACGCTGTTTTTGGCGCTGGTCGGGCTGATCTTGGGCGCGATCATGGCGCTGTGGATCGCGTGTGTGATCGATGTCATCAAGCCGGATCAGGTGTGGACGCAGAACATCGTGCGCAGCGGCTACGACCAGATGAGCGGCGCGAATATGTCCAAAGAATACGCGCTCTCGGTGGGTTTTGAGAGTTCCATGTTCATCCGCCTGATGTCATGGGTGATGCTGCCCGCCATGGTGATGATGTTTGTGGTGTTTATCACGGCGGTGTTTGGTTTCCCGCGTGATCTGCCGCTGCCCTGGCGTGAGATTCTGATTATTCTGCTGATCGCGTTCCTTGTGACCAGCTTTTTAGTGATGTTCGAGCGGCGCAGTTTTGTGTCCTCAGAAGAGTCGCAGCCGTTCGCTGCCAGCCTGACCGCTGCCGCATCGACCGACGACGGCAAATACGACAATATCTCGATCTATATGGTCTGGGTGTTGGGATCGCTGATCACGCTGGGCGTGGTCGCCTCGCGCTTCCTGACGAACTGGTGGCAGATGCTCAACCGCCAGCCGATTTTTGACGTGTTGATCATCATTGGATCGCTGGCGCTGCCCTGGTTGGCGGCTTTCCCGCTCTATTGGGCGGGCTATGAACTCGAAAACTACGATCCCAATTCGACGCTGGGCCAAGATACTTTCCGCGCCGCGCTGTTGACGGTGATCCCGTTTTTTATGGTGTCGGCGTCGGTGGGCCTGTCGTGGAACTGG
>JACRBK010000703.1 GCA_016234525.1 Chloroflexota bacterium | reverse complement strand
GGGATGCAGGTAACGGACATAGGTGTTAAAAGCGATCAGCCAATGCCAAGCCAGGAATGCCAGTCCAAACCCGGCGATTTGTGCATCCAGCGCGGCGGATCGAGATCGCCCGCGCCATAATCCCCAGGCTAACCAGACGATCACGGCGACGATCAGCAGGCCGTTTAATACTGGCGATCCGGTGACCGTCTCTAGCCACCGCGTCCATGCTTCCAGGCGTGTTCCGACTTCATCAGAACGGATCAGCCGCCCCGGATAGTTACGTGTATACCCCAGGTCGAGAAAACTGCGCGGGGACCGGCTGATGTCCCATCCGATCACGAGCGCGATCCCAGCCGCCAACGCTCCGGCGAAGGCCAATAACCGCCGGGTGATGTCTTTCCAGGTCCATTCGCTGTGAGCCTGCCGGGTGATCCCTAAGGCCAGGATCAATGGGACAAACAACAGGGCGTTTGACTTGGCGGCAAAGATCAGTGCGCCCGCGATCCCAGCCCACCGCCAGCGATCTTGAGCCGCCCACAGGCAGGCGATAAGAATCCAAAAAGTCGCCTGGATGTCGGTGAACGTCGTCGCGGCGAACGCCAGATCATAGGGAGAAAAGGCATACAGCAGGGCGGCGGCGGCGGCGATTTGTGGATCATGATATAAGGTTCGCGCCAGCGCAAACAACACGGCGACACTGAGTCCGCTAAACAACACATTCGGCAGGCGCGCGGCAAATTCAGTGGAGCCCCATACGCGGAAAGACAGGGCGGTGATATAAAAAGTGAGCGGGGGTTTATCTAGATCGGTGGTGCGCAGCAGCATATCTCCCTGATGGCTGATCAGGCGTGCCTGGGCCGCGAACAGCGCCTCGTCAGGATGAAAACGCACATCTTGACCAAGCATGATCAGCCGCAGCGCCAGCCCGATCAAAACAATGAACGCCGGTAACAGGACCGGCGCTCGTGGTTTGGGAGATGTATTGACAGGCCGGGGGCTCGCCGTCATCAGTCCGTGAAACGGTAGCGGATCAGCGTCCACAGGGCGATCACACCGTCGCGCCAGGAAATCTTTTTGCCTTCGTCCCATTCGCGCCCATTATACGAGATCGGGACTTCATAGATACGATAGCCGCGTTTGAGAATCTTAGCCGTGACTTCAGGCTCGAAGTCAAAGCGGCGGGAGTGCAGCGGAATATCGCGGATAACCTCAGCGCGAAAAACCTTATAACAGGTCTCCATATCGCTGATGATCGAGTTGTAGAGCAAATTCGTGATCAGCGTCAGCGACCGGTTGGCGACCATATTCCAGAAAAACATCGCTTTACGTGGCCCGCCTAAAAAGCGCGATCCGTACACGACCTCGGTGATGCCTTCTTCCAACGGTTTAAGCAGCACAGGATACTCGCGTGGGTCGTATTCTAGATCGGCATCCTGGATGAGGAAAATGTCACCGGTAGCATTCTGGAACCCGGTACGCACTGCCGCACCTTTGCCTTTATTTTGATCGTGCAGGATCACTTTTAGATCACTGCCGCGCTCAATTTCCGCCAGAATATCACGCGAACCATCCGTCGAACCATCATCGACAATGACAATTTCATAGGCCAGGTTGACGGCGCGCACCCGGCGCACAATCTCGGCAATCGTAGTACGCTCATTATAACAGGGAATGATGACTGATAATTTAAGGCTCAACTGCTCTCTCTCCGGTATAGATCTCGCCGAAATTATAACGGGGCTTGTTTTCTGCGCCAAGATTATGGTGGCCCGAATGTAGCTCAACATCCCGTAATCACTAAAAAGGGAGTTGGACCATAAACAGGCTTGGCTTAACCCGCCTGCCGGGGTAAGCTATGCGCTCAGTGTACCTTATCTTAACCCCTTGTGGGGAGGCAGTTCGGTGAGTGATTCCCCTACTTTAACCTTACGCGGCCAGCGCAGTGATGATACTGAGCACCTTTTTGCGCTGTTTAATGCCGAAGACGTGATCCATGATACGCTCGAAATTCCGTATTTGACCGAGGAGGGATTCCGGGATCGTTATGGTAATCCCCCCGCCGGAACCCATGTAATCATTGCTGAGATCGCCCTGCCGAGTGGTCGAAAGCGGATCGTCGGTGCGGCCTGGCTGCGCGTTATGCAGCAGCGCCGCCGCCATGCAGGTGAGCTGCGGTTGGTCATGCATCCTGATCATCGCGGCACCGAAACCGAAACGACTCTGCTTAAAGCAGCGCTTGATCTGGCGGACGGTTGGTTAGCCTTGCGGCGTATTGAAACTTCCGTTTATATGGACAGCCGCGAACTTTATCAGCAAAACGGGTTTGAGTGTGAAGCCACCATGCAGCGTTATGCTTTTCGCGCCGGGGAATATGTTCCGGCGTGCCTGATGGCACGGTTAACCGTCCCTCACGCCGCTGTTGAAGCAGCGCCGCCCGAAAAACGAAAAACGAGCGCCGCTAAAACCAGCAAAATGAGCGTGACTGTGCGGGGCGCAGAGTCAGACGATTGGGAAGATCTGGCCGCTATGCGCGCCTGCCCTGATGTGATCCACAATACCCTGCTTGTGCCGTATATTTCCCGCGATGCTGTGCGCGATCAACTAGAAAATCTGCCTGCTGACCGGCGGATTCTGGTCGGTGTGGTTGATGGTCGGGCAGTGGGGCAGTTAGGGTTCCGGTTCGGCAGCGGGCGGCAGTCGCATGTAGCTAACCTATGGATGATGGTTCACAGCGATTCACAAGGACGCGGAGTAGGTCAGGCCCTGTTAGAAGCCGGGATTGAGCTGGCAGAAAACTGGCTCAATCTCAGCCGGATCGAGCTGGAAGTGTATACCGATAACGCGGCGGCGCTGGCGCTGTACCAGAAGTTCGGGTTTGAGATCGAAGGCACACTGCGGGCTTATGCCTACCGGGATCGAGATTATATGGACGTGTATCTGATGGCCCGCATTCACGAAGAAGGATAGGTCATGGCTATTCACCACCCTTCGGATCTCGCAGCGGCGCGCGGCGAACCGAGTTATGTCTGGCGCGACGGCCAGGAACGCCGCCTGAGAATGATCGGCCATTGGACGACTCTGGGTGGCGCTGTTTTTTTAGAGGCGGGCTGCGGCGTTGGCGCTTACAGCAGCCAGGTGCGCCGCCGTTTTTCGCTCTCGGTCGAAGCGTTCGATGTGGAATTTGAGCGAGTCAAAGCAGCGAGCGAAGATACACCGCACGCCCTGGTCGCTGCTGCCGAGGCGCTGCCTTACTGCTCAAACAGGTTCGATATTATTCTCTCGAATGAGGTGATCGAGCATGTGCTGGATGATCGTCGGGCAGCGGCAGAGATGGTGCGCGTGCTCAAACCCGGTGGGCGGATTGTCTTGTTTTGCCCGAACCGTTGGTATCCGGTAGAGCAGCACGGTCATTACTGGAAAGGGGAATATCATTTTGGCAATACTCCCCTGATTAATTATTTACCGGATCGCTGGCGTAACCAGCTTGCGCCGCATGTGCGTGTTTATACCGCACGCGGCATTCGGCGTTTGTTCGACGATCTGCCGGTCAAGATCATCCACCATACACGTATTTTCGGCGGTTATGATAATATCGTTTACCGTTTTCCCCGCCTGGGGCGGTGGATGCGCAACACGCTTTATGTATTAGAGCGTACACCGTTTAGAGTATTGGGGCTGTCGCACCTGTTGGTGATCGAAAAGACCAGCCCATAAGCGGCAGCTTATCCAATCGGATCGGTGGAGCGCACGAGCCGCAGCCCTTGTCCGGCGTGAACAGCCAAAGCCTGATGAGCCATCGTCTCAAAATCGATGACGGGATGCGCTACGGACGACATACAATCGACCAGCACACGCCAACGAGCGATCTGGTCAGGTTGATCTTTAAAATAGCGCATCACGGAATTGATTGTTTCTAACACACAGTGGCTTTTGGCCTGGCCTGCCACATAGATCAGGTCATAAGAGGCCAGCATATGCAAAAAGGGCTTATTTAGCCCGCCCTGAGCCTCACCGCGCACCTTAACTTCAGGTTCCAACAGTGAATAGTGCTCCGTCTTGGCGATGGAACCCTTGTGCAAGAACGTAGGATGCGACTGCCGGGCGGCGGAATGATAAACAATCGTTTCGTATAACGCGGGTGTGATGTTGTATCCCGGCGCGCCGATCATGGTGTGATAGGGCCAGATCATCAGGGCTTTTTTGGCGCTCTGTTCGAGTTGGTGGACATAACGCTGTGACCACGAACGCTCAAACACAGGCCGCCACCGTTTTTGATCGACATCTTCGCCGGTAATCGCTGTGAACGGGGCGGGATGCTCACCCTGCGCATTGATCCACCATGTCGGGTAAAAAATCTGGGTGGGAATATGGCTGTCCAGAGAGGCGGCAACGGCGGAAACTTGACTGGCGTTTCTCAACAACCATTCAATCGTGCGCTGCGTATCGGCTATCGCTCCTGGCACACTGAGCGAACCATCGGTATGGATAAAATCCACTTGAGGATCGACGAGCAGCAAGATAACACGCGGACGATCCTGTTCTGCGGGGGGTAAATTTGCTTCCCGTCCCAGGGTCACCGCTGCCACGGTATCGGGAACGTACAGCGTTCCCACTTTGTTTGGAGTGTAAAAAGCAGGCCATTGATTCATAAATAAAATTATAACGTAAGGACGCCCATTTTTCGACGGGGCGAGCAGACCTCGATATTACGGTTTCGTGCGAAAGCCGTCTGCATCTGGTATGATTTCGGGACGGATCAATCATCTATCCGTAGGTTGATTTTTTATTGCAAGGGCGACTTGAGGCGGAGCAGCCCACTATGAGTTTACGCGCTAAAATTCCATTTTTTTCGTGGGGCTGTGCTTTACTGACGCTGGCTGCCCTGTTTACGCATGTTCCCAGCACCGAGACCATGGATACCAGTGTGTGGTTATTTTATGCCGCGCTGGTAGCCCTGATGTTGAACCTGGGAACGATGCTCAATGAAGATGTAGTTTCGCCAGCCTCTACTGCCGCGATCATGGCCTATCTTACGCTGGGAGAAGCAGAATC
>JACRBK010000709.1 GCA_016234525.1 Chloroflexota bacterium | reverse complement strand
TCAAACTCTCCATCATGTTCTTTACTGCATCACATCTCTCAACTCGTAAGCTGACAGATGCAAAAGGTCTTGACGTTTACCTTGTTGTGCACGTCTTGCTTTCTTTTGGCTTCCTGTCACTCTGCTGTTGTTAAGGTGCTCGCTCTGGGCAATAAAACCGCCGGCGTCTTTCTCCGGCGGGGGCAGTAGCATTGATGTGAAAACACTTTGTTTTCAGCCTGCTTGACTGCGTCTTGCCCCCTTCATCTTCTGATTTGTTAAGAACCAGCCACCGCGTTTGTCGCAGTGCGTTGTTCTTGTCGAGCGTGAAAACATCTTACCATCCTTGTTCCCCACCGTCAAGGGCAATTCTGGCCCTTTTTTCAAACTTCTTCCAAATTCGTTTGATACTCCCCTTAAACTCCCCTTTGCCATCCCTTTATTTCCCATTATATAAGGTTTAAAAGGGCTATAACTCGTTTCGGCCTTGCAGCGCGCGCAGCAGTGTCACCGAGTCGACATATTCAAGATCGCCACCGGTAGGTAGCCCACGCGCTAACCGAGTGAGTTTGACTCCGGTGGGAGCAAGCTGGCGCTGCAAATACATAGAGGTGGCGTCCCCTTCCATGCCGGGATTGGTGGCGACAATCACTTCTAACACGCCGCCCGCTTCAACACGCCGGACCAGTTCACGGATACGCAGCGCTTCCGGACCGATACCATCTACCGGGGAAATCGCGCCGTGCAGCACATGATAACGCCCCTGGAATGCCCCGGTGCGTTCGACGGCCAGCACATCGAGCGGTTCTTCGACGACCACAATTTGAGTAGCATCGCGCCCACTGTCAGAACAAATAGCGCAGGGATCATCTTCGGTGATGTTATAACAGACCGAACAATAGCGGGTTTTGGTCTTGAGATCGCTGATCGCGCTCGATAGAGTCTGGGATAATTCATCAGGCGCGCGCAAAAGATAATAGGTCAGGCGCGACGCAGTTTTGGGTCCAACCCCAGGCAGACGCGACAAAGCATCGATCAATTGAGTGACAGGCTGCGGAACCGCTTTGCTCACAAATTCCTCGCTTCTCGTTAACGCCGCCGAGCGCTCGTCACAGTTTGGACCATCGCCTGCAACAGATCGGCAGACGATTGCCCCTCAAACGGCACGGTGCGGGCGACGATCCACGACACACCATCGAGCGGGCCAAACACAAACAACTGACTGCGACCATCCGGCAGGGTGAGATACACACGCACATTAACCGGCTCAGCCACTTTTTGGATACAAGGAATACTGACAAATGTGATCGCCGCCCCTTGGGGGCCAATCGTCCGCATCACACCAGGGATCAACTCTGGCAGCAGCGGGCAGTTCCAGTTCACGACCAGATTCATCTGCGCCATATCGCGTACTTCAAGCTCGTAGGCAGGCAGCGACCCGTCCACCGATTGAACGCGGGTTTGTGGTTTTCTGTGGAAAACTTCCCACCCCTCTGGCACTTCAAAAACATAGGTCTGAGCTGTGTCCGTAAACGTGCCAGGGCCGATCATCGGTTTCAGGCTTTGCTGGACTTCGACCTGCGACCAGATCAACAGCCCCACCAACCCGGCAGAGGTCACGATTAACATCAGGGCGAACACAGTCGCCAGGGGAGACAAACCGCGCTGCACACGGGGACGGCTTCGCTGCACCATAAATTTTCCCTCAGCGGACTAAAACAGCCCGCCCATGCCCGGCGGCAGCATCGATTCCAATCCGCCGGTAATACTCTGGCGGCGCTCGTCTGCGAACGCCTGACTTTGTTCAACCGCCTGGTTCACAGCAGCCAACAGCAAATCTTGCAGGTCAGTGACCCACTCTTCGTCGCTGGTATCCAGCGCTTCGCGGTCAATGGCGATAGACTGTATCTTTTGATGACCGTTGATCACGATCTTCACCGCCCCGCCGCCTGAACTGACTTCGATGGTCTCGGTATTCAGTGCCTCTTCAGCAGCGGCCAGATCTTCCTGCATTTTTTGGAACTGGCGCATCAGCATATTCTGGTTGGGCAGTTTGCCGCTCATTTGTGGCCCACCGAATCCGCCACCGGGTCGTGTTCTTTTGCTCATTGTCTTATTACTCCTGAGTCATAACCAGCACAGATTAGGATACACCTATTCTTCAAAATCGGTAATCTCGCCGCCCAGTTCGTTGACGCCAAACGCCAACACATCATCCTGGGCGATCAATTCGCTCGTTCCTTTGGGGTGTTTGCCGGTTTCATCCGCCAAAATGATCTTCACTTTTAGCGCCACCCCAAACACCTCAGCTAAAGCCGCCTCAAGCACCGCACGCGTATCGGGCGCTTCGAGTTTCTGTTTGAAAATCGCCTCTTGCACCGTCAACAGCAGCAGATCACCGCGTATTTCACGGGGGGCTGCATGATCGAGCAGGGGATACGCTGAGCGATGCTGACTCTTAACGACATCGCGCACCCTGGGCCAGAGTTCTTTCACATCCGCCGCCCGGATAGTATGGGCAGCACTGGCGAGTGGAGTAGATGCCGATGGGGCTGCCGCCGCCGGGCGCGGTGATGATACAGACGGCGCAGGTGGCGCGGCACGTGGACGCGGCACGGGTTCAGGCTCGCTGTCTGCGACAGGCTTCACACTCTCTAAAAACGCCAGTTCAAGCGGTAACTGCGGCAGCCAACCGCCCTGCCAATCTTGCAGCGCCGCATTAAACGCGCGCAGCGCTGCTAACAGCGCCCGGTGTCCTACGGCTTCGGCCTGCTGGCGCAGCACGGCGCGGCGTTCGGCAGTGGCGTCAATCATGACATCGCCCGCCATTTTCACCAATAATATCTGCCGTAGATGTTCGATCACCTGCCGCCCAAACTGGCGCGGATCGGCCCCGCCATCTACCGTCATATTGATAATATCCAGCCCGCGCGCGGCGTCATCATCGATCACCGCCTGCGCCAGATCTACCACGTTTTGACCGCTGGCAGTTCCTAACACCTGTTCCGCCAGATCAAGCGAGATATGCAGTTCGGGATCGGACAGCAGTTGATCAAGCAGGCTGATGCTGTCGCGCACGCTGCCGGTGCCTTCACGCGCCACCAGTTCGAGCGCCGCCCGATCAATCGAAACGTTCTCGGTCTCCGCGATCCACGCCAGCCGCTCGACTACTTCATCGAGCGCGACCCGGCGAAACTCAAACGCCAGACAGCGGCTTTTGATCGTTGCCGGGACTTTGGCGATCTCAGTCGTCGCCAGCACAAAAATCGCATGGCTGGGCGGTTCTTCAAGCGTTTTGAGCAGCGCGTCAAACGCCGCGCCCGAAAAACGGTGAACTTCATCAATGATATAAACTTTGAACGTCCCCTCACCCGGAGAAAACGCGATCTTGTCGCGCAGGTCGCGTACATCATCCACGCTGGTATGAGAGGCAGCGTCAATTTCGATCAGGTCCAGATAGCGCCCCTCGTTCACTGCGATGCAGTGCGCGCACTCGTTGCAGGGCCGCTGGTCAGGATCAGCGTGCTGGCAGTTGACCGCTTTTGCCAACAAGCGCGCGGTGGATGTTTTGCCGGTTCCACGCGGGCCGCTGAACAGGTAAGCGTGCCGGATACGGTTTTGGCGCAGGGCATTACGCAAGGTGCGCGTGATGTGCTCCTGGCCGATCACATCTTCAAACGTTTGTGGCCGCCACTTGAGATAAAGAGCCTGTGCGGGCAACTTCCCCTCCAGGAAAACTGAATAGCTGCATGGTTAGAGGCGCTTTTGGTGCGCCCAGTGTACATGCCGTGTAGTGTAGCAGGGTCGAACAACGCTCCGCAAGTGTTCGTTGATCTGTTGAAAGCTGGTATAATGATAAACAACTATCTCACACTAGTTAAGGAGATTATGGAATGAGACTCGGTGGTTTGGGTACCCCTGAATTACTGTTGATTTTAGCGATTGTCGTGCTGCTGTTCGGCGTCGGGCGTGTTTCGTTGATTGGCCGCGAAATGGGATCGGCGATCCGCGAATTTCGTAAGGGTCTCAAGGGAGACGAAGAGAAGCAAGAAACCCCTTCAGAAAAATCCTGACCCACAAAAAAACAGGGTGGCGATTAGACAGCACACCCTGTTTATTTTCCGAGGGTTAGCCGGGGGCGCCAGGAGTGATTTCCTGGAAAAGCGGCTGGGTTTCGCCAACGCGGAAAGTCGCCTGAATCTGCCCTAAAGAGTCATTCAACGTGACCGTATCGCCGGTGTTCCAGGCGGGTGTTTCGCGTCCCCAATAAAGCGCCGCCGGGGTATTTTGCCCCTGGCGCGAAAAGACACGCACCAGACTGCCCTGCTGCATCCGAAATTCCGGGAAGCGGAATGTGTCACCGCTGGCATTGACCAACGTCCAACCCTGCAAATTGATCACGTTGCCCAGATTTCGAATCTCGACCGCTTCGCCGTTGACATTGCCCCATTCCAACACATTAGCCACGACCACCTGAGCGTTGACCGCTGTCGGCGGCAGCGTAACCGTCGGGCGCACCAGCGCAAAGGGTGTATTAGACGGCACAGGGGCCGCCGTCGGTGTAGTCAGAGCCGTGCAGCCTTCTACCGGGATGATCAGAATATCCCCAATTTGCAGATTAAACACATCGTCTTCGGTCATGTTGTTCGCCAGCAGAATATCGCCGGGGAACACGCCGTACTGCTGCGCAATGACGCTGATAACTTCACCGGATTGAACTTCGTGCCGGATACAACCGTCATTTTGCAGGGTGGGACTGGGTAGGCCGGGGGGCAGATCGCTGGGAACGGGCGGCAAAATTGCCGGATCAATGGTGGCTACGGCGGTTACCCCTGGCACCACCGGATCGATTCCTCCCGGCGGGGTAGCGGTCACGACGGCGACCACTTCGGCCCGCTGATAAAGGGCGGTCCCGGTGAGCAGCAGCGAGTCAATCGTGCTTTGATATTCCGCCGGTTCGAGCATAAAGCCCGGCAGCGGCGTCGCGGTCAGAATGACAATCTGCGTCGGGCCTTCCTGGGGTTCGCTGGGCCGGCGCGACCGGTCCACGCGAACGATCACCATTGCAACCACCAACGATACGATGACATTCACCACAATGAATCCGACCAGCACCCGACGGCTCATACCCGATACCCCATATTTTTGTGTGTGCGCTAGACTGAAGAATGCACAGGGAAGGATATTACCACATGCGGCAGTACGCCGCAAAGGGATTGCCGCGCAAGGCCCGATCAGTGTATGATGAATGATCAACCAGGCCGCATCAATCCCAACCGCATCACACGCTCTCTTGGAGAATCGTCCATGTCCGACATCCACACTCTTCTCGAAAACCTCCGGCGTGAAGCCGATCCGATAGACCAGAGCAAGCTGATCGAAGAATTAGGCCATCTGCGCGCCCAAGAGGCCGTCGAGATGCTGATCCCTCATGCCATCCGCAACGAATACCAGAGCGGATCGGCGATTGTCGCGCTGGGCAATATTGGCGATCCCCGCGCTATCGATGCCCTGGTGTTGAGTTTTAATCACCAAAACCTGGCCTGGATCGCGAAGGATGCCTTGGTGAAGATCGGACCTGTGGCCGTTAATGCGCTGGTTCAGGCGCTTAACCATGATAATCCTGATGTGCGTTTTATGGCGATCCGCACCGTGGGCGAATTAAATGATCCGGGCGCGATTGGCCCGCTGGAAAAAATTATCGAAAGCGACCCAGACGATACCAACCAAAAGCAGGCGCGCAGCACGCTGAAAACCTTGTTATTAGAGAACCTGTCGCATCAGGATGCCCAAATTCGCCAGCAGGTAATCTATAGGCTGGAATGGTTGGGGGATGCGCGGTCGGTTGATGTTTTGTTAGGAGTCGCGGATGATGACCCCGACGCGACGATACGCCAGATCGCACAGAGCGCTATCACTTCTTTGCTGCAAAAAGTCGATCATGATCCGTTCGATGAGCATAACCCCTCGCTGCTGAGCCGTGAAACCAAACTGCTGGTAAACCAACTTCGCCGCCGGGCAGCGCTGCCCGTAGAGACGCCTGATAATGCCGTAATGCCATCCCTTGCCGCCGACGTGGTATCGCGGCTGCGATCTGTCGCCGCCCACCATGCGGATGATGCGACCCGCGAGATCGCTGAGGATGCACTCCGGCGGGCAGCGGTCGATCTCCTGCGCTGCCGCTACCCCGAAGCACGACAGACGGCTGTCGAAACGCTGGCTTGGATCAATGATCCGGCGGCGCGGCGCTTGGTCGAGCAGGTCGCCCAGCACGATCCAAACGTCGCGGTGCGCCAGACCGCCCAGCGCGTGATAGATCGCTAACGATACAGGAATATCCCAAGAGGGTCAGGTGACTAACGCTGCGGGAATATCTCAGCAGGTGTTGGTTCACTAGCGGGCGGGAATATTCCAACGAGTGTTAGGCCGTTGGCGAGCAAGAGGGTATAGTGGGGGTACACTTTGAGAAATTATGGATCATCATGTCCAGACCCCCGTTATCCGATTTTTATCATTCCAGCCGCGTTATCGTTGTGCGTGGAACAGGTATCGTCTGGCGGTTAGTGCTGATCGGAATCTTCAGCTATGGATGCATGACCAGTCTCTACCTGCTGGCCCGGCTGATAATAGGTGAACAGTGGCATTGGGTCGCGTTTGCGAATAATCTGGTCCCCTGGTGGGCGCTCGGAGCGCTGATCAGCGGCGGCGTAGCGATCTTTTCGCGCCGCCGGTGGGTGCTGATCGTGCCTCAAATGCCGATGTTGTGCGCCTTTATCATGCTCTATGGCCCGATGTATTGGCCGGAACGCACCTCTGCCGGAGGACATGACGGCATAGAATTAAGCGCAGCAACCTATAATCTCAAATCCATCTACTCTCAGTCCGCCTCGATTGTGGATGTGTTACAATCACTGGATACCACTATCATCGGTGTGCAAGAGTTGGCGCGCGGACGTGCCATTACGCTCCGTGAGGAACTCGGCGACAAATATCCTTATCAGGTATTTTATCTTGCGCCGCAGCGCCAGGGAGTGGGGTTGCTGAGCCAGTATCCCGTGTTGGAACAGTATGTCAAACGGTCAAACATTGGGGCCATTCAATATATACGGGTGGTGCTCGATGTGGAAGGAACACGGGTAGCCGTCTACGTAGTTCATCCCCATACCCCGGTTAGTCAGACATCGCCCTTCGCCTATGATGATGCAGACCGAGAAGAGTCCATAGCGGCGCTGCTGCAACGGCTGACGATGGAAAAAGACCCTGTTTTGATGTTGTGTGACTGTAACCTGACCGATCAGAGTGATGATTATCACAAGCTCGATCATGTGTTAGATGACTCGTTCCGCGAAGCCGGTTGGGGTCTGGGATTTACTTTCTCTGCCAAAAGCGTCTTCGATTTTATGAATTTTCTGCCCGTCGTCCGGCTGGATTATGTCTGGCACAGCCCGCATTTTACCGCCTATGATGCGTATGTGGTGTCCAACTATGGCACATCCGATCATCATCCGGTCGTTGCGCGGCTGATCCTCGAACCTACGGAATCGGGAGAATAAGCCATGCCTTACCTGATTGACGGCCATAATTTGATCGGCCAATTTCCCGGCCTCAGCCTGGATGATCCGCAGGACGAAGCAAAACTGGTGGAACGGCTGCGAGGATTTATGGGGCGCAGCGGCAAACGCTGCACGGTGATTTTTGATGGTGGACTGCCGGGGGGGATGTCGCGCAGCCTCTCCACGCCAAGCGTCCAGGTGGTTTTTGCGCACGGAGGGACAACCGCCGACGCGATCATTCTGGAGCGCATTCAAAACGTGCGCGATCCGGGCAGCGTGGTGGTCGTCTCTGCCGATCAAGAAATTGTCAGCGCCGCCTTGCGCCGCCGGATTCATGTCTTATCACCCGCCGTTTTTGTGCGGCAGATCAACTCACCTGCTGTAGCTGACGAAGAAGACCCTAACCCCCATTTGAGTCCCAGTGAAGTCCAAGAGTGGCTCGACCTTTTCGGCGTAGAACCAGACGAAAACGACTGAGTAAAGTGAGCAAAAACACCCCAAAGCGGATCGAACCCCCTCTCATCTTTTTCTCATCTATCATTCATACGTATTTAACCCCCTCGATTTAACATACATTCAATCAAGCGTCTCTACTTGATCGGATGCAGTGGCTCATGTAATGGGATAGAAGTGGCTTGTTATGAGAGACGCTGGGCCTGACACACACGGAGATGCGCGTCGCCGCTGTCGTCGTTAGGCCGAATAAAACAGGGCCGTTTGTGGTGTCCCCCCCTCTCCACAAACGGTCCTATTTTTTTACCCTTGCCAGTGTGATCAGGGACGGATATACTAAAGGTGTACGGGGTGTAGCGCAGTTGGCCAGCGCGCTGCGTTTGGGACGCAGAGGTCGCCGGTTCAAGTCCGGCCACCCCGACTCAGAAAAACCAGGAGCATTTATGCTGCTGGTTTTTTTATTCTACTTTCTCGCAACCCTCTGGCATCTTGCGCGTAAATTATACTGGCAGTAGATATGCAGCCCGTCTGAATTGGTAGGGGGCTTTTCGGTAAAAACCCATCACAGTCTTACAATCTACACATGCCAACAGAAAAGCCGATCTTAAAGGGAAAAAAGCAATGGCGAATTCAAACAATAATCATGCTGTCGTCCGTACCGAAAACCTGCGCAAAGATTTGAACATGGGCGAAGTCGTCGTCCATGCGCTGCGCGGCGTCTCAGTCTCGGTGGCCGGGGGTGAGTTTATGGGGATCATCGGGCCGTCGGGCAGTGGTAAATCTACCCTGTTAGGTTTGATCGGCGGGCTAGACACCCCCACCAGTGGAAATGTCTATATTGACGGTCAGGACATCACCAACCTGGATGAGCGCGCGCTCACCCGCGTTCGTAATGAAAAGATCGGGTTTGTCTTCCAGTTTTTCAATTTGATCCCGACTCTGTCAGCACTCGAAAACGTGGCACTTCCGATCCAGTTTGCGCGCCACCGCAAGTATACGCCCAGCCACCGCGCGAAAGAACTGCTCGAACTGCTGGGCCTGGGCGACCGGATGCACCACCGCCCATCGCAGCTTTCGGGCGGCCAGCAGCAGCGCGTGGCGATTGCCCGCGCCCTCGCCAACCAGCCGCCGCTGTTATTGTGCGACGAGCCGACCGGTAACCTGGACACGGAATCCAGTGATATTGTGCTGCGCGCCCTGCGCGACGTGCAAAAACAGACCGGGACAACGGTGGTAATTGTGACACACGATATGAGCGTCGCGGCGCAGATGGACCGCCTGGTCTCGCTGATAGACGGCCAGATCGCGCAGGATGTCGACGCGCGCTCGACGGCACAAATGACGGCAGTCAAACTCTTAAAAGACAAACGCGCCACTGGCGAGATGCTTTCTGCGCTGACCGTCGAAGGAAGATAGGCAGAACAACCATGATCGAGAAATTCCGCTTTTACACGCGCCATTCGCTCAACGATATGCGCGTCAACGGCCAGCGCACGATCTTCGCGCTGCTGTGCATCGCGGCTGGGGTGGCGGCGATTGTCAGCCTGCAAACCCTGGGGACGATGATCACTAATTCGTTGACGGGCAGCATCCAGGAAAGCAACCGGGGCGATATTCGTATTTACCCCAATGCTGAAAACGATGTCCCGCAGAAAACAGTGGATCGCGGACGTGATGAAGGGGTGATCGCCTCTGAGGGCGGCTACAGCCAGGACTATTTCAGTCTGGCCGGGTTGGGCCAGATTCAAACCTGGTTCGCCAGCAACGCCCCCGGCACCGAAATTACCTATCGTCAGGTCACTGGCGAAACCGCCGGATTCATCATTAACAACCGGGCGAACGATAAAGAACAGACGTTTATCATGCCGTTCTTCATCGACGCGCAGAAATACCCGCTGTATGGCGAGCGCAAATCGGAAGACGGCAAATCGCTGAGCGAGCTGATCCAAGCCCCCACGGATATTGTGATCAGCCGTAATCTAGCCGATACGCTGGATGCTAAAGTCGGGGATACCCTGGGATTGTCTGGGGCTACCGAGCAGTTCACCCTGCGCGGCATTGTCCCCACTAAAGTTGAAGGTGGTTTTGAGAACATCCTCGGCAATATCATCGGCTACTACTATGTTGATCTGAAAACCGTCGAACTGTTCGACAACTCGATCAAACCGGGTGCGAGCGAAATCTACGTCAAACTGGACGATCCATCCCAGGCCGAAGCGCTCAACAAGGATTTTGAGACACGCTTCCCCTATCTCAGCACTATCACTACCGACGACCTGGAAGAACAGAACAACCAGATTTCCGACACTGTGAACCAGTTAGTCACGCTGATGGGCTTGATCTCACTGTTGATCGGTGGGATCGGGATCGTCAATACCATGCTGGTCATCGTCAGCCGCCGCACGACCGAAGTGGCTGTCCTCAAAACCGTTGGGCTGGAAGCCGAACAGGTCACGGTCCTGTTTCTGGTTGAAGCCGCGCTGATGGGTGTATTCGGCAGCTTGTTGGGGATCGTGCTGGGTTGGGTCGCTGCTTATGCGATCAAGGGTGTGGCTGAAACCTTCCTGGCGCGTTCGCTGACCTTTGAAATCAGCCTGACGCCGGCGCTTACTGGCTTTGTGGTGGGCATCATCATCACCACGATCTTTGGGTTTATGCCTACCCTGGCCGCGGGTCAGGTACGCCCGGCGCTGGTGCTGCGCCCAACCGATATGGTGATCCCCAAAGCCGGACGCGCCCGTTCGTTGGCGGCGCTGGTATTTGTCATGATGGCGATCAGCCTGGTAGCGCAGCCGTTGATCAGCGAATTGGTAAGCGGCGATTCGATCAAAATGATCGCGGCGCAGGCGGGTGGATTCTTGGGATTGGTACTCGGCGGAAGTCTGCTCGCCGGGGGCAGTTTCTCAAGCTGGACGCACCACATTTGGTGGCGGCGGATCATCCGCTGGCTGATGTTTATCCTTGGCCTGCCGGTTTTGGGATCAGTCTTTGGGATGCTCGTCCCAGCGCTGCTCATCCTGGTGGGAACCTTCTTAGCGGTCGGTGTCCTCTATGTGCTGCTGTGGGTGCTGATCTGGAGTATCGGCGGCGGCAAACTTTCTGATCTGTGGCTCTGGAAACTGCCCAAACTGCGCAGCCTGCCGCTGCGTATCCTGATCGCGATCCTCAGCCTGCCGATCTGGATTATCAACAGTGTGGTCGTGGTCTTCTCGATCCCGTTCTGGATACTGGGGCGGATAATCCAGCGCCTCGCGTTCGTAGACCTCAAACTGTCGCTGCGTTCGATGGTCGCTACCAAAGGGCGTGGGGCCTCGACTCTGTTGGCACTGGTGGTGGGGGTATTCACCCTGAGTCTGATCACCATGCTCGCCAAAACTATGTCGGATCAGTTCGAGACGCTGCTCAAAGATCAGGTGGGCGGAAACGTGATCGTCTTTGCCGCTGGGGCCGAAGATACACTCACGGCTGTCAGGGAAAAACTCGACAACATCGAGGGCGTAAAAAGTTATTCAGCCGTTGGCACATTTGAGGTATCGCTCAAGTCAGCGGTAGATGACAGCACCGGACAACGCCTGACCTATGACGATCTGAAGCAGAATGCCACAGCAGTAGACGAAGAGCATGAAGAATGGCTGCGCTGGGCTTTTGCCGGGGTAGATGCGCGCGAAATCGGCCCGAACCTGCCCGATGTCAAGTTTTACCAGGGCCGCCAGTTGGACGCCTCTGATGTTGGCCCCTGGAATCCGGAAGAGGGTAATTACCCACCGATTGTTATCGGCGCAGACCAGGCTGTGATCGCCACCGGGTTAGAGGTGGGCGACCTGTTGACCTTTGAAGTGCTGCCCGGCTCAGAGTCAGGCGCGTTCAACACGGGCGATAACCCTGAGATTACGTTCGAGATCGTCGGTATGGTGGACAAACGCGCCAATGTCGATGTGAACTTCGGTTCGTCCAACTATGCACCAGAAGAAGCGTTCAAAGCGCAAGGTCTGGCGCCGTCCAGCGTCGCCGCCGTCGTGGATATTGACGAAAAGCAGATTCGCACGCTGCGGCGCGAGATGGAAGACCTGCCGCTGGCGTTCGTGATGGAAACCCGGCTGTTGAACGACCTGCTGAACCGCTTCATCGATCAGTTCACCTCGTTCCCGATTTTGGTGGCGGGCCTGTCCTTGATCGTCGGCGGCATCGTGATCGCCAACTCGGTCGCGCTGTCCACGCTGGAACGGCGGCGCGAGATCGCCATCATGAAAGCAGTAGGCTTGCAGCGCGAGCGCGTGTTAGGGATGCTGCTGCTCGAATACGGCTTGATGGGGCTGATCGGTGGAT
>JACRBK010000707.1 GCA_016234525.1 Chloroflexota bacterium | reverse complement strand
GCCATCTTTGCCGCCGTGTTAGAACGTGATCTGCCTGAATTGGAGCAGGGACTCGAATCGATGCTCGGCCCGAAAGGGGTCAAACTTTCCGGCGGGCAGATGCAGCGCACCGCTGCCGCGCGTATGTTTGTCCGCAAACCCGATCTGCTAGTGTTCGACGATCTGTCGAGCGCACTTGATGTCGAAACTGAGGCGATTTTGTGGGATCGTGTGTTTGACCACAACGACTCGACCTGTCTGGTAGTGTCTCACCGCAAAGCCGCGCTGCGCCGCGCCGATCAGATTATCGTCCTCAAGGATGGGCGTATCGAATCCACTGGCACGGTAGACACACTGCTGGCGACCTCGGACGAATTCCGCGCGTTATGGGAAGGCGATCTCACGCCAGTCCAGGTGACAGTCTAAGCCTTAAGGGTCGTAGTCTAAAAACAAAACACCGCCGGGATTTACATCCCCCCGGCGGTGTTTTTTGTTCGGCATTATCACTGCCTCTGCGTTTTGGTTGACCAGAACTTTTGTGCTACCTTCTGTGATCGAAAGAAAAATTGCAGCTTAAATAAGATGCTGAACACGCCGGTTCAACGATGCCCCACATAAGCACGGACAGGAGGCAGTACCATGAGCATCATCTATGAGGAACGATTATCAGACTCGCCCTATATAGAAACGGTTACGCATGGTTACACGGCCAGCGATGGTTCTTCTATCCGCCCCGCCGAAGTTCATTGGCATATGGTTCTCGTGAAACATCAGGGCGGCGTAAATGGTTTGGTCGTCGGCCCCTGGTCAACATCTGGCATGGTGTCCTGGGGAGAAGGGGCTGAGATTCTCTGGATCAAGTTTAAGTTGGGCACCTTTATGCCACACCTGCCTACACGGGATTTCCTGAATTCAGAGACAATCCTACCCGAAGCGGCGAGTCCAGCTTCTTTCTGGCTGAAGAGTTCAGCGTGGCAATGGCCTGATTATAACAATGTAGAGATCTTTATAAACCGGCTCGCGCGGGATGAGGTACTGGTTCATGATCCGGTGGTGAACGCTGCGTTACAAGATCAACTGCCGGAGATGCCCGCTCGCACGGTGCGGCACCGGTTCTTACGCGCCACCGGCCTGACACAAGGCCATATCCGGCAAATGAAACGCGCCCAACATGCCGAGACGCTCTTGCGGCAGGGGGTCCCGATCCTCGATGTCGTTGACGAAGCGGGCTATTTCGATCAGCCTCACCTGACTCGCTCGCTGAAACAGTTTATCGGGTATACACCTGCTCAACTCAAGCCCACTTGCCATTCTGTACAAGACAGCGACCTTTTGCCAGATTATAATACAAATGTTCTAGAAAAGGTCCGTTAAGTCAATGAAGGAGAACCCTGGATGAACACCGAACCCCAAAAACGCGATCTTGTGATTACGCGCGTCTTTAACGCCCCCATTGAGCGGGTATGGCAAGCCTGGATTGACCCTGAGGATGTGATGCACTGGTGGGGACCTACCGGCTTTATCTCCCCGTTCGCCCGGATCGATTTTCGTGAGGGGGGGACCTCGCTGGTCTGCATGAAATCACCCGAATACGGATTCGGCGAGATGTACAGCACCTGGCAGTACCGAAAAATCGTGCCGCAGCGGCAGATCGAATATATCCACAACCTGGCCGACCAGAATGGCACCAAAATCGATCCGACCTCGCTCGGTATGCCCGCCGATTTCCCCCAGGATGTGCGGAATCTGATCACTTTTAAGGACCTGGGCGGCGGCAAAACGGAATTGAGCGTCACCGAATTTGATTGGCCGGTGGGGCAGATGATGGAGATGTCTCAGACGGGCATGGAGCAGTGTCTCGATAAAATGGCCGCCCTCTTTGCCAAAGCTTAGGCCGGTCGCTATAAAATGAGGTGAGTTTTCGCGCCGATCAATCAAATGGCCCGCCAGCTATCTTGAACTGGCGGGCCATTTTGGTAGGCTGAGCCTTAGCTTAGGCTTCAGCTTTATGCTTGTTTTTCCGGCTGTCGTTGGCATAAAAGCCCGCGCCCTTAAAGACGATCCCCACCGGCCCGATCACCCGATGCACTTCGCCTTCACATTCGGGGCAGACCGTGACGGGAGCCTCGTCATAATGTTGGTGACGCTCGAAGCGTACTCCACATTCGGTGCATTGGTACTGATACAGCGGCATACGACTCCTCCAACAACCTCTTTTAATCTGATTTCTACTGCCTATTTTAGATCAAGAAATATAAGAAGTGTATAAAAAATCCGCACGATTTCATTAGAAATTCCGCGCCACCGCCTGGATCATCTTGTCAGCATTGCACAATCGGCAAGGCTGCGGTACGATTGCCCCGCGTAGGAGGGGGCAAACGACGCGCGTAGGGAGACAAAACTGAATGATCGAAGAACCAGAGATCACGCCGGACGACACGCACCCCACTAAACCCGTATCGGTGGATGATAAACTTCGGGCCGAAGAACCGCCGGTGGAGCTAGAAGATACCAGCCCCAGCCGGCCTATCAGTGTTCACCAGCGCTTGAGCGCCGAAGAACCGCCTATCATCGTCGATGATACCAGTCCGTCGTTAGTCTCACGCCAGTTCTTAACCGAAGAATGGCCGCCAAAACCGGCACGTTCTGCCGGAGGCCAGCGCGCGCTGGCATTTTTGATGTTGATCGGCGCAGTGGTCCTGACGTCGCTCGCCGGGTATATCTGGATGAGCGCGGAAGAGGACACAACTGGCGACCAGGCTGACTCCAGCATCGCGCAAAATCCAACCCTGACTGCTACTGCACGTCCAACTCTCGCCGCATCGGCCACGCCGCGCCCGACTGAAGCGCCGCCGCAAACTGCCGCACCATCGGATTCGGCCTCGGTGTTTCCTACCGCTGCGGCTGACGAGATCGCTGTGGCGCTCTTGAATCCGGTCCCTGCTGCGCCGCTAGACAAAGTGATCCCACGTGACAGCGCGCCGTTTACCATTCGCCCGTTCAAGTCACGCACCGAAGTGATCCAATACACGGTAAACAGCGGCGACACGCTCGAAAGTATCGCGTCCAATTTTGGGTTAACCGACATTTATTCGCTGGTGTGGGCCAATAAAAAAAGTAAGATCGTGCCGCTGCGTCCCGGCAACCAACT
>JACRBK010000705.1 GCA_016234525.1 Chloroflexota bacterium | reverse complement strand
CGCGCACGGTTGGGTCAGCCGCGCGAGCAAGAAGTTCTGCCCAAACGGGCCTAGATCGGATAAGCAGCGGTGATTCGCCGAATCGAATGGACCGTGATTATTTTTATCGTGGCGGCGTATCTGGCGATTGCGAGCCAGTACGCCGTCCGTACTCCCGATTGGCAGGCCCCCGACGAACCGGCCCACTATAACTATGTGCGCCAGATCGTGGATGAAGATCGGCTGCCCGTACTCAAAATGGGGGACTGGCAGCAAGAATATCAGGAGCAGCTAAAAGCGAGCGGGTTCGATCCGGCCCTGCTGGATCGGCTGGATAGTATAGAATACGAGGATCACCAGCCTCTGCTGTATTACGTGCTGCAAGCACCCATCTATGCGCTGTCCGATGGGGATCTGATCACCATGCGGCTGTTCTCGGTGCTGCTAGGGGCGGGCGTAGTGATCTGTACCTGGGCGGTGCTGTGGGTCTGTGTGCCGCGTTACCCTTATCTGGCGCTGTCCGGGGCGGGATTCGTCGCTTTTCTCCCGCAGCATTTATCGATCCTAGGGAGCGTGAGCAATGATGCCCTGGCTGAATTGGTAGTCGGGTTAACGTTGTTAGCTTCAGCGCTCTACCTGGGCAACTCGCGCCGCTCGGCTGAGAATAACCCAGCCATTCCGCATCATATTTCCCCGGTAGTGTTAGGCGTACTGGTTGGGCTGGCGCTGATCACCAAAACCACCATTTATTTCCTGGGAGGGATCGCCGTGTTGGCGGTGCTGCTGCGCTGGCGGCGCGAACACTGGCCCTGGCGTCTCGCGGCGCGTCATCTGGCGGCAGTGTTGATCCCTGCCCTGCTGATCGGCGGGATGTGGTGGGGGCGTAACCTGTACATGTATGGCGGCCTCGACATCGCCGGGTTACAGCGTCATGAAGAAGTCACGATTGGGCAGTTGCGCCGCAATACCTATGTGGCCCTGGAATGCGGCGGCAGCACACGAGTCTATCTTGAGAACTTCGCCCGCACGACGTTTCACAGTTTTTGGGGACAGTTTGGCTGGATGGCGGTCCCCATGCCTCAAAATATCTATCGACTGCTGCTGTTGGGTGTGATTATCGCGCTGGCTGGAGTCGTCCCCTTCGTCTGGAGGAACCATTGGCCTCGCCAATTAAGCGGCCCGCAGCGTGATATCCTGGTCATATTTGGCGCGGTAATCGTCTTTGTCGCAACCGCCTATGGGCTGTATAACCTGGACTTCGTGCAGTTTCAGGGTCGCTATCTCTATCCGGCGTTGATTCCCCTGGCGTTTTTGATCGCGATTGGTCTAGACGGGTGGATGTCACTGGCCGAAAACCGTTTCCCGGCGTTGGATTGGCTTCCTGTCACTGGGATGATCGGATTGGCTCTGTTCGCGTGGTATGCGTTGGATACCTATCTGGTACCTAACCTGCCCGTCTGGTAAAAGGCGTTGCATAGTCCAGGCGGGATTCTCGCGCTGCACACCGCGCAGACCTTGAAAAGTCTTGACATCCCCTGGCTGCACTGCTACAATGCTGGTCACACTGGGTTGGGTTCCCCCTGCCCACCCGGTGGTCATGGGCCTGTAGCTCATCTGGGAGAGCGCTACAATCGCACTGTAGAGGCAAAGGGTTCGAATCCCTTCAGGTCCACCATTCGAAAACTAGACATATCTACACTGTCTAACGGGAACGTGTAATACAACGTTCCCGTTCCGTTTTTCACCACGATTTTCGCTACAAACTGCTGAATCGCCTTGCGCGCCAGGGTACGATCTCCGCCTTCGAGCGTGGCACGGGTATGTGCTATCCACTGCAAAAGCATATCTTGGGTGATATGCTGAAGCTGCGTCGGTTTGACCATCAAGGCTTTCAAATTCATCCACTCAGACAGCAGTTCGGCTTCTTCACGTTTGCGCTTGTCATAACGGTCTTGAAGGTGCGACGCATACCCCATCTTTTCAATCGCATCCACCAGGTTACCCAGCGACTTGCGCACCTCATCCAGCTTGGACTGAATCGCCGCGATCCGGGTGCTGGCATCTTTGCTCTGTTCGTTGAGCTGTGCGGCGATACCATCGGCAATTGGCTGTAATGTTTCGAGCGTCAGGACGTGTTCCAACAGGCTATCGATCACGGCCTGATCCAGGGCTTTGGCGCTGATCCGCCCGGCCTGACAGCCCGCATTCCGCGAGTTTTTCTTCGTAGTGCAAATGAAATGCACGTAACTGCCGTGTTTCCCCTTCTCCGCCGGAATAGTCTCGACATGCATGGGATGTTCTTCGCCTTCTACGAAACCGCAGAACACCAGTCCGGAAAGTAGATGCTCACTGCTCACCCGGCGCGGCTCATATTCCGGCCTCACCTTTTCGCCGGCAACTTTATGAGCGCGCTCAGCGCGGCGTTCCTGTTCCAGGTCGAACCATTCTTTGGGGATCATTGCCGGAACGAAGTCTATATAGACATTACCCCCATACTCATATTCACCGATGTAGATTCGGTTATCGAAAAACGTCGTATAACCGTTGGTATTCTTGAATAGTTTCGTGGCCTTGTGGATGTCACCGATCTGAGATCCCTCATGGCGCATCTTCCAGGCCAGGTAACAGCGATCCCAGGTCTCAGGATCAGGCACGAGCCGGTTCATGATACGCGGCGTTCCGGCTGCTCGTCCTTTTTTGCGATGGAAGATACCGATCTGAAGCGATTCGCGTTTGAAACCCATCGGCGGCGGTGCAGGCGTCAGTCCGATGTACCCGCCGCTGCTTTTCCAGCCAGGGTTATATTTCAGAAATTCCGGGTCATCATCCCGTTTGGAGACAAGATCCGCCAGACCGCGTTTGGCATTATCCGAGATTTCATCCAGAAGCTGTTCATCCTGCCAGCTTTGGAACGCTTCGATCAGCGCATCCATCGCCGCGTTCCCCGTGTTGGCTGAGGTCACGAGATCAATGATCGTGATCCCGCGCAGCCGCAGGTCGGTTTTGATATTGGTCGCTTCGATGCTGTCACGCCCCAGCCGGTTCGACTTCCAAAACACCACGCCGAACGGACGATCCTTGACGAGACGTTCGCGCTTGTAGCGGTCATTGATCCGTTTGAACTGGCGGCGCACATCGAGCAGCATCTCTTGCAGCGCTTCGCGCTTATCCGTGTTGGAAGACAGTCGCGCCTCATCCAGATAGACTTGATCCAGCACCAGGTTATGATGCAAACAGTATTCGCGGATCGTCTCTGCCTGCTGAGCCACTGAGCGATCCTGCTCGTCCCCGCCAGAGTCGCGGCAGTAGGCAACGACGTGTGTTCCCGGTGGAAGCGGGCAGTCTTGGCGGACGAGGTGCAGGTAACGGTTATCAGAGTCGGAGGACATGAGCATTACTCCATTACACGGGTGAATTTTATCTTGTCAACATTCAACAGAGGATACACAAGCTGCTTGATATACTCTGGATCAGCAGGTTCTTCCGACCACACGTCTCCATAGTCAAGAAGACAAAGTAGATTCTGTTGTACTGATTTATGAATGATAACCAACATATCAAAGGTTTCGTTCCAATTAGCCAACCCCCAAAACTGATGCATCAATCCAAGATCATCTGGGTGTTCAATATTGGGAGAATGTGAGACTTTGAAATATTCGTAGATAACTTTGGCCTGTATGATGTCTAAGTTCAGTTCTTCGTTTTGCTCTGGATTTTCGGATAACGGCAGACTATGTTTCATTTGTTCGATGAGGAGCCAGCCATATACGTCCGAAATTCTTTTGTGTTTGCCCAAAAGATGGTATTGATGGTTACCACTTGCCATCCAAACGGTGTGTATTTCCATCACCGCGCTTTCGTCATTGTGTAGGGAGAGGTCAATCGAAGTACGCCCTGACCCTGTATTGAGGAAATATTTGTATTTTTCGTCCATCATCCCCTCCTTTTTAGGCGTGCGTTCCTGGCGAACGAGGTGCAGATAGCGGTTATCGGAGTCGGACATTGATTTCTTTCCTTAATCCGCTGCTTTGACGTGCAAAGGATATGAAATGAGAAGCCAAATATAATAAGGTTCCGGCTCTCCGCGTGTGCCTTTCATATCATCTTCAGCGAGCCAATCATACACTTTTTTAGCGTCATCGTAGTTGCTGATGAATCCGCGTGAATTGGGTCGAAATCCGAATGGTTCCTCATGGATATGGTTACAGATCCATGAATGCCCAAAATCGCAATAATCACAGCTGACAATCTCGTGACCAAGTACATCTCCACCTACTTCAATAGGCAGTCGTTGTGTAACTCGCTTTTCGATTGTATCACACTGATTTTCATAATGAGGACCACGCCAACCAATTTCAACCAACTCATTTGGGAATCCAACCCCGATAATGTGTAGGCCGTTCGTATCCGGCAGAAAACGGCTTATAAAACGGCGCGCAGCCTCAATCGAATAGAACATTCCCGTTAGATAATCTGCCTCTGATTCATACTCATGCTCACACCACGCAGCAAAATCGGCAAACTGCTCCGCCGGGATTCCGAATTCCGCCATTGCCTCTCCACCATCTTTATACCATCTCCATATCAAATCCAATCGCGGACAAATGCACCTCGACAAACTGATGAGTTGATCGGGGAACATATCTTTGGGCAAATCCCAGCCTGGCGGATGATTGGCACGGATCACGAAATATCCGGCGGAATAGTAGTTATTCAGATCAACGCTCGACAAAGCTGCCTCCAAGTAGGCGACCGATGAACCAACAACAGACCTGGTGGACGAGGCTCAGGTAGCGGTTGTTATCATCTGAAGACAAGATGATTTTCCTCTATGCGTTTGCTGTCTCGCCTGACTTCAGATCATCTATGTTCGTCTGAAAAAAGCATACTGGACTATTTCACAACACCAACCGGTTCGGGGATAGGACGCTGTCGCTCTAACGCCAGTTCAATCCATAGCCGTTTGGCATCTTCAATGGCAGGTAAAATCTCATCCCACTCGTCCACTTCCGTCATGCAGCCAGGCAGCTCTTTGACCTGCACAAACCATGCGCCTTCATCGGGAATAACCTCAATCGTATACGGCAGCGCCAGATAATCATTCAGGGATTTCATCTTCGTCATCCTCATCGGGAAACAGTTCATCTATTGTAGTGACGACTTGTTTCACGTAAACCTTTTTCACTTTTTGACCGTGTAACGGCACGACAACCTGTTTCCAGACCTCACCTTGTTCATATTCATAGATATGATGACTTCCGCTCACACGTGCAAGGGTGAACCCAAATCGCGTTAGTAGGGTTTCGACCTCTTGCATGGTCGCCCCTTCCGGATTGTTCCGCAGTTTGCGGCGCAGTTTTTCACGTTTAGACATACTTTAATTCTACCACTTCATATCAATCATAATCGAACCATGTTCCAAAGTAGAACAGCAGCAGTGAGCAACCTGGCGGACGAGGCGTAGGTAGCTGTCATAGCCTTTTACCAAACGATGGACTATTCAGGGCGCTTCTGGTAGCCGCTCCAACTCGTCGCTGCGATGAAGATTCTCGATCTCATTTGGGCCGAAGTCTCTAAGAATATCTACTCATAAAACACCTTCTACCCGCGTAACATCCCCACTAATCCAGATGAGGAATCTTCCTTATCGTTTGAGGAATTTTCCTCGTTTTTTAAGGAATATTACTTATCCAATTGGCCGAGATTCCTCATGACTTCACTGTCCCTGCATGTTACGCTTGAAGCATCAGGTTACTTCCGCCATTCCGGATCGACCATCGTCGGATCGTAGTCGAGAGAGAGCTTGTGACGAATGAGGGCAGTGATACGTTGGCGAGTGGCAGCAGGTAAATCGCGCCAGGGGTTTCCCGCAATCTCCGCATCTGGCTCGATACGCTCCACATCTGCCGGAGCGGTCATCGCATACTGGATGATCAGATGGTTAGCCGCCTCGCGGATCATCGCCGGGAAAGTCAGGTCTATTCCAGCCAGTGCCTTATGTGGGCTGAGCCGCATTTCCTGGACGACCTTTTTTTCCTTTGGAGCATCCGCCATTGCTTCGAGAACACCCATGACGGCATCCTGCTTTTCAGGTGGCAGATGGTCGAACACATCCGCTAGGTACTCAGCACGCACGGAGTTCGCATCCGGAGCCGGGGGAATATATCCGACCAAACGAAATAATTTCAGTGAATTCACTCCAAGAGCATCCGCGATCTTACGCAGAGTGCGAGCATCTGGATCTTTCGCTTTGGGGTCGATGCCAACCTTAAGCAGATTTCGAATCACTCCTTCGGAAACCCCGGCAGCTTCAGCTAATGACACATTGTTGTGTTTTTGCTGGTCCATCAGGTTCGCGAGAAATGCTCCTAGAGTATAAGGAGAGTCTGACATCAAATGGCCAAGTCCTTAAACATTTTCCTAGAGATTATTCCCCTATTATACCTGAACTGGTGCGAGTCTGTTTTTTGCCTACTTGACAGGATACTATATTTTCGATTATCATCATCTTTGGTACGAAAATCGTATTTAGGTACGAATTGAGTTATTCGTACCTAATATTTTGAACATAATTCGTACCAGAATACGATAAAAGCAAAGAGGAGTATCATGAAACGTCGCGCACGAAGAGTCAAACCCATACCGCTTACCATTGGCAATGATCCTTCGCTGTGGCGTTTCAGCAGCCGGGACGAGGCGATTCGAGCTAACGTGGATCTCATCGCCGACCTGATCCGGGCCAGCCAGCCCGTCAGCTCGGCTGGTGAAACAGGGAACGGTGAAACCGATCTGGATGACATCGCCGCCCGATGATACTCCCCAAACGCTTTTTTATTTCACGTATCAGCCCGTACTCAAGCCGTAAACAGGAGGGCCAGTGATGATCAAACGTATCGAATTCTCACTCAATCTCGCCGAACCACAAGAAGCACAGCTTTATCACGCGCTGCTGCCATCCCTGCGCTACCGGCGCGGGGGAGCCGTGATCCGCCAGGCGCTGGGTCTGTTCTTCAACCACGAGGAACAGTCGCCCGCCTTGCCGAATGTTCGTGATGCCCGTTCAATGATGCAGGAGAACACTGATGAGCAAATCTAAGTCCAATTCCCATCCCCAACCGGGCAGCGTCATCACCCTCGGCCTGGATATTGGTTATGGGGTGGTCAAAGCCATCACCGATACGCAAGCGGTAGTTTTCCCTTCGGTGATGGGACATGCCCGCGAACTCAAGTTCGGCCAGGAATCCATGCACACCAAATACCCCGGCGATCAGATCACCGATGAACAGGGCATGTGGTTTGTCGGCGATCTGGCCCTCTCACAGATTCCGCAGGGCGAACTGCTGCGGCTGCGCGGGCGAACGGCCAATGAAAAAACGATGGGCAACGCCTTCCGCCTACGGTTAGCCAAAGCCGCCATCGGGAAACTGCTGCCGAACATCTGGAACCGTGAGCCGGTGCATCTGCGCATCGCTACCGGCCTGCCGACCGATCACATGCCGGATGCCGACGAACTCAAAACCGCCCTGTTGGGGCAGCACCTGATCCAGACCGACTGCGCGGAACTCATCGCTAATGTTGTCGAAGTAATGGTCATGCCCCAGCCTTACGGGACACTGTATGCGCATTTGCTCACCGACAGCGGCGAGATCAACGCACGCCATACCTATATGCGCACCGGCGTCGTGGATGTCGGCACCTACACGGTAGACATCGCGCTGGATGAAGATGGTGAGTTCAAAGACGCGGAAAGTGGGAGTGTGGAAAGCGGCGTTTTTACCGCCCAGGAACGGATCGCCACCCTGTTGGAACGCGATCACCGCCAGAAAATCCCGTTCAGTATCATCGAGCGGGTGATGCGAACCGGCGTCTTTCTAGCGAATGGTAAATCGCTGGACTACAGCGCCGAGGTCGAAGACGCCCTGTCGCCGCTGCGCAGTGCGACCCTGAATCTGTTGAGCGAAAGGTGGAAACGGGGCACAACGGTCGAAGTGATCTATCTGTCCGGCGGTGGCGCGGAACTGGTTTATGAGCAGGTCGCGGTGGCTTATCCACAGACGCAGTTGGTGAAAAACGCGCAGTTAGCCAATGCTCGCGGGTATTTGAATTATGCCCACTTCGCCGCCCGACAGGAGGCGATTTAACAGGTTGAACCAGCGTGTTCAACAGATTAAACGAGCCGGGAGAGAAGCATGGGAAGAGGCAAACCGAAACGCCCGTATCGCCTGATCGGGTTCAAAGCCTATTTTGAGGGGGATCAGGCGATCATCGACTGGTGGGAGAGCATGGACGAGGGCAGCCGGAGTGATGCCATCCGGGACCTGATTCATCAGGGAATAGGGCTGAAACCCCGCCAGCGTAAGACGAACACCCTGCCCGACCTGTTGGAGTTGCAGCAGGATACGCGCTGGATTCGACAGGCGCTGGGGGAGATGCCGGAATACCTGGAACGGCTAATCGGCCATGCCGTGTTACAGCCGGCTGCCCTGCCCGATGTACGAGCACCAGTGTCAGACGAACCAGCGTTAGACGATGCCGAAAGCCAGCGCCGGGCACGCAAATTGAAACGAGCCGGTTGGTGAACGCCATGAGGGTGTGGGCTGCGATGCAGCCCTCCGGTTGTGTCTTACACAACCGGGTACGCGCGGATTGGGGACGGTGGTGGATAGAGGAGACTGTCCCCTCCGCGCTAAGCCAGCTAAAACGCTGGCTCCTCACACGCCGGAGAGGCTTATGCAGCGCCACGACCGCGCTGCAACGGTGCGCCGGTGGTCAGACGCCGCCGCACCGCCCGGCCTGGCGTGCCAGGCCGACAAGCTGCACCCCGGACCGTTTTTCCGGCTCCAACTGGTGCAGCCGCTCAAAACGTAAGACGGAGGAACTATGAGACAGCGTGATGTAATCGCCGCCATCGCAAGACGCCTGCCGGACCGTACCCGGCGGGAGGTGGAAGAGGTGATTGACGTGTGGATCGAACTGATGCAAGACGAACTGGTACAGGGTGAATCGGTCAGCCTGCCCGACATTGGATCACTGCGCATCGAGACTCAGCAGGTGCGCTCGTCCAGCATCGTAAGACAACACCTTGGACCAGCAGCCGAGACGATCTCCCGCATTTATGGGCGATTCCGCCCGGCTCAGGCACTCATCGACCGGCTGAAACAGGAGACACATTCTTGAGGAAACGGCAAAAATCGGAGGGTTACGACGAACGGTTGTCGGTGGGTTTCACCGCCGAACAAATGCGGCGCATCGAAGAACTGCTGCGGGTGCGCGCCCGGCAGGGCAAGCTGCAAC
Source organism: Chloroflexota bacterium (assembly GCA_016234525.1). Classification (GTDB taxonomy): domain Bacteria; phylum Chloroflexota; class Anaerolineae; order Aggregatilineales; family Aggregatilineaceae; genus JACRBK01. The sequence goes on along the minus strand of JACRBK010000705.1, from coordinate 6,838 downwards.
ATAAGACGGACTTGATCCGCGAAGCGGTCAACCTCTACATCGCGCAGCAGGACGACATTCCCGGCACACGGGCGGCGATTACACGCAAACTGGAAGGGCGGCTAGAGGTGATCGAGGCGCAGTTGGCACGGCAGTCAGATCTACTGGACCGGCTGGTCGCGTTTTTCTCGCAGCGTAGGCAGGGAGGAGCCGCCGGTGGATCATAAACAGATGTGTGTGGCGAATGTGCGGTACAAAAAACCGACCCAGAACGAGAGCCGCCGTATGAAAAATTTGCTGAAATACCTGACCTATAGGGACAGCCGTAATGATTACGTGCCGCAGGTCTCCGGCCAGGAACGCTGGGAAGATCACGGTATGGGCCATTCGGTGGCCCAGATTGCGCGGCGCTGTGAGGCTTACCGGAGCGACCATGTGCTGCTGTTCAGCCTGGTGATCAATCCCAATCCGGCGCTGGTCGAGATGATCCCGCACAACGAACGCGAGCAGTTTATTCGCACCCTGACCGAATGGACCGTCGAGGATTTTTTCGCGGCGCGGGGGATCGATACCGGAGTTGAATATGCGTGGGTGCTGCATCACCGCGAAACCGAAGACGATGAAACGCCCGGCAGGCACAATCCTCATACTCACGTGGTGCTGCCCGGCACGTACTACGATGCTGATGAGGGGCGGCGTGTGCCGCTCTACTTCAACCAGAACCGTAAGGTCAATCACATCGAACTGCTGCATACGATGGCCGAGCAGAACATGGAGGTGTTGATGGAATACTACATCGGGCCGGAATGGGAGAAATTGTACGATGAGCGGCATCCCCAATTCGCACCGCCGGAGCCGGAGATTTCACCGTCTGAACTGTCGCTTGACCTATAGACGCACACAGAGAACCGGAGCGTAAAGTTTGCCGACCGCACGTCCCAGTCCCCTGTGTTATCCAAAAGGATATGAACAGTATGTCACACAACGACACGCCTATCAAGACAGCGCGTGCCAGCCGGGCGGATTTTCTCGCCGTGTTGTATGGCCGCGCCGATCCGGGGCTGCTGCTCGAACTGCGCTGCATCCATCCCACCACCGGCGCAGCGCGGGTATTGTGGTCGCCGGTGGGAGATGTGCGCAAGCTGAGCGCCATGCTGCGCCAGGCGGACGCGCTCAATCAGGCAGGGTACGGGGTCTATTTCGCACCCTGCCTGCGCCGGGAGAAAAAAGGTGGGGCTGAATCGGCGGCGCTGGTTCCAGCGCTGTGGGCTGATGTGGACTGTGATGATCTGCCGGACCGCCGGGCAAAGGCCCTGGAAACACTCACGACCTTCGATCCCGCTCCGTCGATCCTGCTGGACAGCGGCGGGGGATGGCACGTTTACTGGCTGCTCGATCCGTTGGTGGCGCTGGACAGTGACGAGGCGCGGCAGAAGATCGCCCACCTGCTGCACGGCTTGTTTGCAGCAGTGGGTGGGGATGTGGAATATGTAAAATCTTCGGCTTCGCTGCTGCGCCTGCCGGATTCAGTCAATACCAAACCGGAGCGCGGGGGTGTGGTGGCTGTGATCACCGAGTTCTACCCGGAGCGGCAGTATCCCCTGAGCGCGTTTGAATGGCTGGCGGTGCAGCCGCATCCGAAGATACTGCCGGTGCGGTCGGTATCCGGGAACGGTCATCATGCGCCGCTGCCCCAGGGGACGCTGGATTATCTTGCCAGCGGCGCGCCGAACAAACAGCGTAATAACGCCTTGTTCGATGCCGCCTGTCAGTTCCGGGATGCGGGTTACAACCAGGTCGAAGCCGAAGCCCAGCTTGTCTTACGCCACGTTGCCGATGGGGGATCAGGCGAAAATCCTGCCGCACGTGAGCATGAAGCGCGAGCCACCATCACCAGCGTTTACCGGCAGTCTGCTCGCGATCCGATCTCGCCGCCTACCCAGGATGCACGTGAGCGGGTGAACTATCTCTTGAGCCGCTTCAGTGGATCGGAGCAGCCGGAGCGTCCCACACCGGAGCAGATCGCCGAAGTCGTCTCAGCCTGCGCGCACCTGGAACCGGTGGAGTGGGCGGTGCAGCGCACCAAACTCAAGGAACTATGCGGGAATGGCGTGAAAACTGGCGACCTGGAACGCCAGTACCGGCAGGCTCGTAAGACACTGGAACGTGAGCGTTACCAGATGCAGCCGGAGAACGAAAGTTATCTGGAAATCGAGGACCGTATGGTCCACCGGCGCGAAACGTACTACGGCCCGGCGGATAAAACCGTCGCGGACTGGACCGCCCGTGTCACCGAGCGCATTTCCCAGGTCAATGATGATGGGCAGGTCGAGCATGTGACCTCGTTAGTGCTGACCAAGAATGACCACACCTTCACCCTGCAAGTGCCGAGTGAGGTCTTTGGGGATGACGCGGCGCTGCGGCGCTTCATCGCCGGTCGCGGTGGAGAAACCTTCACCGTACGCGCCGGGATGGGCAAACACCTCGCTCCGGCCATCTTGAGCCTGTCGGGAGACTATCCGACCCGGACGAACTACCGGTTTATGGGCTGGACGTTGATCGATGGGCGCTGGACCTACGTCTCACCGGGTTTCTGTGTGAGTGCGAATGGGAAAGTAGACGAGCCGCCCGACGTGGAACTGGACGCCCGGCTGCGCGACTATGGTTTGCAAGACACCACCTGGGAAAATGGCCTGGCCGCATTTGAGGCGATGATCCCGGTGTTTCCGAAACACCTCGTGCCGACGTGTATTGCCTTTGCGCTGCTGCCGTTGCTGCAACGCTTCTTTCCGGCAGCCGCGCCGCGACCGGCGATCCACCTGGCCGGGACCTATGGCAGCGGTAAGTCTGAGCTGGCCGCGCTGATGAGCAGCTTCTATGGGGTGTTTTCGCGCGACACGCCGCCTTCGCAGTGGGGAGACACGATAAACACGGTGGAAGCGATGGGCTATCCACTGGCCGACGCACTTTACTGGATTGATGACTACAAGAGCATCTACGCCGACGAACGCACTTTCACCCGTTTCCTGCAAAGTTACTCACGCGGTATGGGGCGCGGGCGGTTGACTCGCGAAGCCAAACTCCGTCAGGAGCGCCCGTGTCGCGGGCTGATTTTGAGCACGGGCGAAACCGTGCTGGAAGGTGAGGCCTCGGTGCTGTCGCGGATGCTGGTGCTGGACGTGCCGCCCTGGGAACACCGCGATCCCGGCGGGCAGAAACTTGCCCAGGCGGACCTGCTCCGGCAGCATCTCTCCGGCTTTACCGTCGAGTTCGCCGCGTGGATTGCCCGCCAGGTCGAAAACAACGACCTGGTAGCCGATATCGCCCGGCGGTTTGCGACCAGCGCCGAGGGCTACCGCAAGAAGCTGGCGCTGTTGAGCGGTTCCCAGGCGAATACGGGGCGGATTGTCCAGAACTGGGCGGTGTTGGTCACGATCTATCAACTCCTGCGGAAATTTCTGGAGGAAAAAGAGGCGGACGACGTGCTGCCCGGCTGGCAGGATGTCATCCTCGAAACGGCGCAGGCGGTGCGGCAGGAGCGCGCCAGCCAGGTCTTTTTGGACCTGCTCGGCCAACTGCTCGCTGGAGGGCAGGCGATGATCGACGAGGATATGCGCAACCCACGCGAAACGGCTCCAGGGGTAGCCAAAGTCGGCTACCGCGATGGAGGCTATGTCTACCTGCTGCCGGAGATAGCCCACAAGGAGATCTGCAAGGTGCAGCCGCTGCGTTTCACCACCGCCGCGATTGGTGCGCAGCTCAAAGAAGAGGGACTGCTGCTGCCCGGCACGAACAGCCTAACTGTGCAGCGCCGGGTCCGGGGCGGGACTTCGCGATTTTGGCGGCTCAAGTCGGAGATTCTGGGCTGTGACGGGTGTGACGCCTGTGACAAAGACGGATAGGGCATAAAAATCCGTCGCAAAGTTGACGTTTGGGAGCCTGTTACGGTTGTGATACTGTGACGGGCTTCCTTCTTTTTGAGAACGATCGTAACAGGCGTCACAGCGTAACAGATCCAAAACATCATCATTCTGTGATTTTCAAAAAATACACCCCCTATCAAAAATGGCACACAAGGAAGCAAAAATGTGCCTGTTACGGTTGTTACATTGTGACGCTCTTCGCAACGCTGCCGCCGACGCGGCGAGTGAACAACGCGGGCACCTCCCCATCAAGCCGCGCCAGCGGCACGCTGGCACTACTCTGCGAGCAGTACCACCGAGCCACTGCCTCACCTGCTGCGTCCGGGAGGAAATTCACCAGATGAGTGGCGAGAGAATCTGAGCAAACAACTGTTGTGAGACATGCCGCAGGTGGCCTTGACGGTCCCCTTCCTCTGCGTTGTGCCGTGAGGGTACCGGCGCGTTGCCGGATTAACGGGCAAGCCGCCCAGGTGGTCAGAACACCGGAGCGGCTCTAGACACACTGGCTTAGGAGGTCAGCATGTCTCACAACAATTCTACCAGCAACACCACCTTCGAGCAGTATTTCGAGGACCGTTTCGCGCCGGTCGAAGCCACCCTGTCGATCTGGGGTGTGCGGGCGTTCCCCAGCAAGGGCGACCTGGCACGCGATGAAGCGCTACAACAGGCACGGCTCGTGATGTGGACTCAGTACAGCGACGATCCCGAAACCTGGGCATCCAAACCACCGCAGGTCTGGGTTGCCTTCTCCAAGCAGGTCTACGAGCATTTCATCCTGCATGAGAAGGTAGTCGAGCGGCACACCGATTATGCCGAGGATATGGTCCGCGACGACAGCGACCAGACCGGCGATGAAGCTCTCTCCGGCAAACTCCGCACCCAGCAGCAGCGCTCGCAGTATCCCCGCGAAATCCTGCTGGCCGACGACCGGATCGACCTGGAACGAGGCATCCAGCGCGGCTTTGAGAAGTTGCCCGAACGCTACCATGCCGATATGCGCCTGGTGATGGCTGACATCATGGAAGGTTACAGCCAGATTGAGATCCGCCAGCGGCATGGTTGGTCAGACAATCACACGCGGGTACTCTTTCGCCACCTGCGCACCACCTTCTACGAGGCGCTGACCGGCCACAAGCGCCCGCCGTGCGGCTACGTTGGCAGCAAAGCTCCGGCCACCGACGAGGAACTGCGCCAACTGCGTGAACTGCGCGCCCAGGGCTTGAGCTTCGTCAAGATCGGCGCACGTCTGGGCTACTCCCAAGGTTGGGTGATGCAGAATCTCCAGCAGATGCAAAACCACCGCCCAACAGTCACTGAGCGCGAGCAAGCGCGGAACGAACACATTGCCGAGGTGCAGGCGCTGCTCGACCAGGGCATGAAACTTCGGAACATCGCCGTGGAATTGGGCACAAGCTACAACACCGTCCGGCGGCTGCTCGGCAAGTGCTAACGTCAGGGGGCCGCGCGCCCCCTTTTTCGTTGACGTCCAGAATAAGGCGGCGTGTACTGTTTCTCCCAGTGTTTCACCAATGCTATACTACGGACTTATGAACCTCTATTTTTGTTGACACGAGACTTTGACCTATGCCTGATCATACTCCTCAGCAGTTTGTCGAAAAATGGGAGCGCGCCGAACTGAAAGAGCGCGCCAGTTACCAACAGCATTTTATTGATGTGTGCCGCTTGGTCGGACATCCCGAACCTGCCGACATGGACCCTTCCGGGGAGTTCTTCTGCTTTGAAGCAGGCGGCAAAACGACTTCTGGCGGCCAGGGATTCGCTGATGTCTGGTACAAGGGCCACTTCGCTATCGAATACAAGGGCAAAGGCCAGCACGACACACTCGACGCGGCTTACCAGCAGCTTCTCAAATACCGCGAGTATTTGGGCAATCCCCCGCTGCTGATCGTGTGCGACATCGAACACTGGGAGATTCACACCAACTTCACCGGCACGGAAAAGAAGGTCCACCGTTTCACCAACCGTGATATCGCTACCACGACGCGCATTCAGCGTATGTTACGCTGGTTGTTTGAAGACCCGCAGCAGTTCCACCCTGAGCGCACGTCTGAGCAGGTCACGGCGGAGGCCGCCGGAGGATTCAAGGACATTGCCAGCAACATGCGCGCCTGGGAAGCGGCCCCGGAACGGATCGCGCATTTCCTGACCAAGCTGGTGTTCTGCCTGTTCGCGGAAGATGTGGGCCTGCTGCCTGCCGGGGTGAGCGGCAAAGGGCTGTTCACCGAGATCGTTGAGCAGACGCGCACCAAACCCCGCGAATTTGTGCTGTACACCCAGCAGTTGTTCCAGGCGATGGCGCAGGGCGGCAAAGTCCAGTTCCGCGATATTCGCTGGTTTGATGGCATCCTGTTTGATGATGTGGTGGTCGAGGAACTGAGCGCAGAAGCCCTGAACGCGCTCGAAAGAGCCTGCCATGTGGACTGGTCTTCCGTCGAACCGGCCATCTTCGGGACGCTGTTCGAGCGCAGCCTGGACCCGTCCAAGCGAGCGCAGTTAGGCGCGCACTACACCAGCCGCAGCGATATTTTGCTGATCGTCGAGCCGGTGCTGATGCAGCCGCTCCGCCGTGAGTGGGACACGGTGCAGTTAGAAGCTGCCCCGGTTCGCGAAAAATATGACGCGGCGCTGAGGAATGGCACGCGGGCGACGATCACCCGTTTTGCGAATGAACTGCTGGCGCTGCGCGAACGAATCCTGCACCGTCTGCGTTCTGTGACCGTACTCGATCCAGCGTGCGGATCGGGTAACTTCCTGTATGTCTCGCTGCAACTGCTCAAAGACCTGGAAAAAGAAGTGATCCTGCATCCGCTGTGGCACGATCTACCACTGGCGATCCCCGAAGTCCACCCGCGCCAGTTGTACGGCATCGAGATCAACCCCATCGCGCACGACCTCGCCTCGATTGTGGTGTGGAT
>JACRBK010000123.1 GCA_016234525.1 Chloroflexota bacterium | reverse complement strand
TAAACGAGAGTGGTGATCTGTCTGCTAATGAGAACTGCCGTTGCCACCCGCTTTCAACTCGTCCAGTGGAACCAGCTCACCATCACTGCCGACCGGAATATCTCCCATCAACCGCCTGCGCAGCGCCGCCATTTCCGCCTCTCTCATTGATTCGAGCAGTCGATCCACCAGTGCCGTGTCGCTGCGTTTGGACTTTGAAGTGATCGTTGGACTGTCGTTCGTTTCGTTGGGGATACCGGCCCGCGTGATCATGAAGGTTGCCAGCAGGGTCATCGATCCCAGCCCCAGCAGCACGATGAGAACAACCTCGGTGTGCTCGCCAAACACGGCCACAAAAAGGAAGAGCCAGGTGAACACTGTCCAGACCGTAGAAAACATCTTGGTACGTTCCTTTGACTTCACGGCGACCTCCCGGATGTTGCCGTCCTATCCTGTGCTGTATTTTTCTTCCTGTATAGACGGATGTTGTTCTGGAAAGGATACACGGGGGGCAGGAACGATCTCTGGAAAGTCTGGACGGTTGAGCGGCTGCACGACCACAGCCGCTCAAGAATCTTGCTCAGCGATTGCGCTCTTCACGCACAAAGAGGAGAGTCCCCGAAACCAAAAACAGCCCAAACATGCCCACCATCACGGCAGAGTTGAGCAGAGGTCTTTCCAATACGATGCGCGAGAAGTCCGATGTGCCGTGATAGAAAATGCCGCGCGTGAGGTCCACTGCATAACGCATGGGGGAGATCACCGACAATGCACTGATGAAGCGTGGCTGGTTTTCGAAGGGCGTGAACACGCCTGCCAGAAAATACTGGGGCAGGATGAGGAACGGGAAAATCTGGTCGGCGATGCGGCGGCTGGACAGCCTGGGCAGGATGAACATTCCGAAGGACCCACCCAGCAGACAGGCTACGAACCCCACTGGAATCAGGCCGAGGCCCTGCGAGAGCGAAATGTTCGCGTCAGAGGCAATGACGATCAGGATACCAAACGCCAGCAGCCCGATGCCCTGGGCCATTGCGACCAACGATTCACCCAGGATTTTGCCGACGATGATGGCGTACCGGGAGACCGGCGACACGAAAATCTCCTGGCTGAAATCATTATCACGGTCATCAAGTAAGGAGATGATGCCCATCATGGCCGATTGGAACAGCGTCTGGGTATACACTCCGGTGAAGACAAAAAGCTTGAAGTCATACCCCATCGCTTTCCCGATGCTGGCGTCAAGGCTCTCCCCCAGGAAGAGAATCACCACGAATGGGAAAACGAACGATGCAACAATGCGCGGGCGGTCTCGCAAGAACTTCAGCAGATCACGATAAGCAACGGTCAAAATGGTGTTCAGGTTAGTCATTGTCATTATCCACAATGGAAAGATAAGCGTCTTCGAGGGTAGGAATGTGCGTTTTCACCAGCGACAGCGGAGTTTCGATCCGCCGGATGATCTGCTGGGCACTCTGGCTGGCCAGCGAGATTTTGAACCGGGGCGTTTCCTCAAACGGAAGCGCGGCGCGCGTTAGTTCGGTGCGCAGCCCCTCCCGATCTGCCGAGTCAACCAGCAGATACGATTGGGCGACCAACTGGGCCTTGAGCGCTTCGGGCGTGCCATACGCCGCGACCTTTCCCTGGTTGATGATGCAGATCATGTCGGATTGTTCGGCTTCTTCGAGGTAGTGCGTGGTCAGGAAGATCGTCATGCCGTTACCATTCCGTACTGTTGTCAGATACTCCCACAGGTTGCGGCGGCTGGCCGGGTCGAGGCCGATAGTGGGTTCGTCCAGAAAAAGCACCTTGGGGCTGTGGATCAGGCTGCGAATGATTTCCAGCTTGCGCTTCATGCCGCCCGAAAACTGTTTCATCGGCTTGAACACATCGCTTCCCAAACCGATGATGTCGGCCAGCCGCTTCACTTCCTGGCGGTACGTGTCGGGCATAGCGGCATACGTGGGGCGAAAGGGATACAGCCCATACAACGTGGCGTGAAGACGGATGTTTTCCTCCGCGGTCAGGTTGAGATCGAGGCTGGGATTCTGGAAGATGATCCCGACCTTGCGCCGAACCTGGCTGGCTTGAGTGGCGACATCCAGCCCCAGGATCGAAGCGCGGCCCGAGGTGGGAGTCAGAGTCGTAGTGAGAATCGAGACGATGGTCGTTTTGCCTGCTCCATTCGGTCCCAGCAGCGCAAAAAGCTGCCCCGGTTCTACCGTGAAGGACACATCGTCGACGGCGTTTCGGTCTCCCTTCTTATATCGTTTGACCAGGTGTTGAACTTCAATGCTTGGTGGCATACTTTGTATCCCTTTGAGTAGTCGATTTCAGTTTTGTTCGATCCAACTGACGACATATTCGGTCAGTTCATCCGGTTTTTCGAGAGCGGGTTCCGCGACGGACATCGACCGCGCAGCACCAGTTCGCTGCTCGTCAGTTCAAAATGACTCATGGCGATTCCCATATCCACACGTTGCAGGTCTTCCAACCTCAGCATTCTAAAGAACAGGCTGTGGTTGTAACCTTTGGTACGCTGCAAGTAGAAGTGCCAGGTGCGATCCATCTTGATCACCCGCCACGGCTGTTTGTTCGACGCAGATGGTCCTAACTAGACCATTTCAAGCGGCGTGGCATACGATCCCGCCTCGTCAGGAGTAAGCGGATTTCCAAATTCCCCCTAAAAAAACAGGTCACTCCACGGAAACCGGTGCACGGTATTGGGGCGTTCGTTCTTTTGTTCTGTAATGTACCCGACCGAGGTCACGGCGGGCATCACTTCTCCTGACGTTAGCGACATCCTGCGCGCAAAACCGCTTTTCGTAAACGTGCCCCCAGCCAGCACGTCCCCAGGCCGATGCCGGTCGCATACAAAATGAAACGTTCCATCACATAGCCAAAATCCTCCAGGTATTTTTCTCCAGGGTGAACACCCCCCACGATGAATCCCATGGGGTTTTTGATGAACCCATAGGTTCCCAGCCTCTTCAAGGAAGCCCGATCGTGTTCCAGTGCGGCGACGAGTTCAAAACGTTGGGGAGCTTCCCACGGTCCCCTTGGGTTTCGGTCCATGAACTCGCGCAGCTGCTGCTGTTGGGTGCCATCGATGGGAGTTTCAAGGTATTCCCGGTAGGAAAAACGCTGCCGGATAATTTCTGTTACCGGGCGAGTATAGTCACCCACTTTTACCTCCTGCTCAATTGATTGCAGTCCGCAAAATTTGTAGATACGAAATATATAAGCAAAAAAATACCCTGGAAAAGGTCACGCCGCTATTCGCAGCAGTCTCCCAGAGCGGCAGTTCTGACGAGATTCGTGACTTGTTCAAGCGCGTGAAGAACGAGGGGACGCTCGTTGTCCTGGATTCGGGCCGCGACCTGTCCGAAGAACTGGTGCAGATTTTGCTCCAGGGTACGCCGCAGGTCTTGCCCTTGATCGGTGAGTCCGACCAGCACTATCCGCCGATCTTCGTCATCCGGTTTGCGCTGCACCAACCCCTTCTGAACCAGTTGATCGACCATCCGGGTCATGGTGCTGTTGGCCAGCGCCATAGTCTCACTCAACCCGTTCATGGTGAGATACCCTTTTTCAGGGAGCGACAAAAGGGTATAGCTTTGTGCCGTGGTCACTCCATTCTGAGCCAGGCAGCCCTGATCACAGAGGGCATAAGCTTTGACAAGCTCCCCAAGCTGACGCTGCAGCTGGACAGCGAAGGTGATTGATGCATCTCGATCCATAATTTGCATACCACGATGTTTGTATCTGCGAATATTTGCAGTATACAACCATCAAAAATTCCTGTCAATGGTGAGATATTTCCTGTATAGTCTCGAAACTCTACGATTATCAAAAGGTCGTGAATCGCCGAGGAGTACTTTTGTGCTCTACAAAGGATTTTCGAGGGCGCTCTAAACATAAAACCCAGGATGGTCCCGGTGCGTACAGTTAGGCAGAGTCCTTATCGCTCACAAGGAGTCTGCACATGGCATTAAAAGAACAGCCAAAGGTGAAGAATTACACCCGATATCCCTTGTCCAGCATTGCGCTTTACAACGGCGTCACCGTCCTGCATTTTGTGTTGGGTGGATTGGGAATCATGCTCGGTTATCACTCGTGGTTAGGTTATCTACTCGGATTTCTGTATCTCGCGTTTGCCTTCGGGCAGATGTATATCATCGTGCCTCTCGCTGTCTGTCCCAACTGTGTCTACTACCGGATGGAGAACTCGCTCTGTATATCAGCCATGAACCGGGTATCGAAAAAGATTGCCAGCGAAGGAAACCCCGACGATTTTCCAAAACGCGGTGAAGGACTGCTCTGCCACAACCATCTCTATATGGCGGCTCTGTTTGCACCGATTCTCCTGATAATCCCGGCTTTGATTCTGGACTTTTCGTTCTGGGTGCTGGGTCTGCTCCTGGTGGTACTGGGGCTGCTGCTGTACCGTTTCTTCATCGTCTTTCCCCAGAAAGCCTGCAACCACTGTTATGCAAAGTATAAGTGTCCGAATGCTAAAATGATGAATCTGCAAGACACGTAACAAGCCGTGTTGGCCAAATTGCTCATCCGTTCGGAATTCCCGTATGATACGAAAATAAATGTTCGATCGTTCCAAACCAGAGGCGAAGTTTCTTGAACAATCCCACAAGTGCGCTAAGCTTGCGGGGTTTTTGTTCGGCAGAGAGATTCAAAGATGAGGAATAGATGTTTCCTCGTATAATCCTGGAGGTCTGTTTTTGACAATTGGAGTGTGATTGGGCTGATCGATGGATCAGGCTCCTCCAATTGGGCAGGATTCCCCTTTGCTCAAATAGGGGAATGGTCTGCCCCAAATGCCCCATAGGGGGATACAGGGCAGATCATTCCCCCAGGTGCTGTTCGCTGTGGCCTTCGCGATGGCTATCTCGTATCGTGGCCTAACCCTCCCTCAATCTCCTGTCTCCGATGGTACTCTCCCCAAGTGCAAACATAATGCTGAAATCCGTGCTCGTCATGAAAAAGGTGAGTCAATATCGACGCTGGCTGAAGCGTTTGGCATCACTGAGCAGCGCATCTGGCAAATCTTGAATGAGCGCCGGAAGTAAGGTGATGATCATGATTGAGAATCTCCGACCACTAACCCAGGAACAGCGACGGAATGCGCGCAGAGATGCGCGTGAAGCCGTTATTCGTGCGATTGGCCCCAGACCCACGCGTGAGTATTTCAATCACTCGTCTATCTCAAAATATCCGCCGTCCGTGACGCGGCTCATTTTCGTATGGTGTCTGGTTCTGCTATTGGCTGCCTTCACACCATCGGCCATCCGACTGTACGTGATTGGTTCGCAAACCTTCGGACAGGCTGTGTCAAGTGATGTGGCAATGACAGCGGTCGGTCTCGCTACTGTGTTGTCTGCTGAGATAGGGCAAATCGTGTTCTCATTGGCATTGGCAACATTAGGAACTTCCAAGTCGGCGCGAAGATTGCTGATTGTCAGCATGATGCTGGCGACGATTATCAGCCTCGTCGGGAACGTACAACTCGCCCTCCCTGGTCATGAAAACAGCCCCTTTGCATGGTTTGAGGCCATCGCCCCGCCGATCATAGTTTTGGCAACGGCGTATGTGATTAAGGAGAAGATCCTGGAAACCATCGAGGGTCGCCATGCCAATGAGCGCGCCTATCAAGCTGCGCTGGATGACTGGAAAACTGCCACTTCAAATCCGGAAAGTCATCTGGCTTGGTCACAGTTTCATGCCAATGCGCTGCAGGATGCACTGCGCAAAGCCAATGCTCGTCGGAAGGAAATGCTCTATCAGCTAACGATAGAGGATTGGCGTATCGTGGTTAGTCGCGAAATGCGTGCAGACAGGTGGTATCAGGGGACTGAGCAAGATGAAGTGAGCGTGTTTTCCTTGTCTCCGGCTATTGAATCGATAACTGCAGGCAAGAATGGGAACGACCATCGCCCAAAAGTGAGCGTCTCCGCCGTGTGAGGCGCTGCGCGGTGTGCAAAGTGGAATTAGCAGCGCCGTTGGAATTGGGCGGGCGGCGACGAGTGTATTGTTCGAATGCATGCCGTCAACGAGCCAAACGTCAGCGAACCCAGTGACTACCCCTCGGCCCCAAGAAAGCGGTCTCGGATGGGGTTTTTTGACCCCACACGCTGTTCAAAAAAACGCGAGTTGGCAGCAACCATTATGGTTCTTATAATCAAGCTATGTCAACGCCAATTCTTGCTACGAAACTCTACGTTCCGCCGTCTCGGCGGAACGTGATTCCTCGTCCTCGCCTGATCGAGCGACTGAACGAGGGCCTGCACCGTCACCTGGCCCTCATCGCGGCACCTGCGGGCTTCGGGAAGTCTACGCTGGTCAGCGCATGGGTAGCGAGTTGCGCCCAGCTTGACCCCAAGGTTCGCGCGGCGTGGCTGTCACTGGATGAAAGCGATAACGACCCGACCCGCTTTTGGGTGTATCTCGTTGCTGCTTTGGAGACAGTTGCACCAAGTATTGGGCACGAGATTCTGCCTCTCCTGCAATCCTCGCAACCGCCACCGATCGAATCGCTTTTGACGGCGCTGTTGAATGAAATCACACGTATCTCCGAGCATGTAATCTTCATCCTTGACGACTATCATCTCATCGATGCCAAACCCATTGACGATGCCCTCACGTTTCTGGTCGAACACCTACCTCCACACCTGCATCTGGTCATTACCACTCGCCAAGATCCGAATCTACCCCTGGCGCGGTTGCGCGCCCGGGGCCAACTGACTGAACTTCGTGCCAACGACTTGCGTTTCAGCCCCTCCGAAGCTGCCGATTTTCTCAACCAGGGAATGGGCCTTAGCCTCTCAGCGGACGATATCACCGCGCTGGAAGAGCGCACGGAAGGCTGGATCGCCGGCCTGCAATTGGCGGCGCTTTCACTCCAGGGTCATCAAGATGTGTCGGGGTTCATTCAGGCATTTGCCGGAGATCACCGCTACATTGTGGATTACCTGGTCGAAGAGGTTCTCGATCGTCAACCTGAATCCGTTCGCAGCTTCATGCTCCAGACCGCCATTCTCGACCGGCTGAATGGGTCGCTCTGCGAGGCCGTCACGGGCCAACAGGAAGGTATCGCCCGTTTGGAAGCGCTGGAGCGAGGCAATTATTTTGTCGTTCCTCTGGACGATAGGCGAAACTGGTATCGCTATCACCACCTCTTTGCCCAGGTTCTTTATGCTCATCTGATGGCCGAGCAGCACGATCTGGTCGCGACCCTGCATCAGCGCGCCAGCGAGTGGTATGAGCAGCACCATTATCGGGCTGACGCAATTCGCCACGCACTGGCCGCGGAGGATTTCGAACGGGCAGCGACTCTGATCGCGCTGGCAGTGCCTGATATGCGCAGGAGCAGACAAGAAGTCACGTTACTCGACTGGCTCAAGGCGCTCCCCAACGAGCTGATCCGGGCCCAGCCTATGCTCAGCGTTCACTATGCCGGGGCGCTGCTGCTAAACGGCGATCTTGAGGGAGTTGAGGCCCGGCTGCGGGACGCCGAACGGTGGCTGGACACGATGATCACCATACGTGCGTCATCGGACGACTTGTCGGCTGAGGAGATCGTCCTGGATGAACAAGAGTTTCGCTATCTCTCCAGTTCTATCGCGATGCACCGTGCCGCGGTTGCCTTGACTCAAGTCGATGTGGCTGGCACGATGACCTATGCCCAAAGGGTGCTTGATCTTGCGCCTGAAGATGATCATCTTGGGCATGCTGCAGCAGCAGGATTGATGGGCCTTGCCTATTGGACGAGTGGCAATCTCGAGGCAGGCCACCAGTCATATTCCGACTGCATGGCAAGATTGCTGCGGATCGGGCACATCTCTGACGCTATCGGCTGTGCTATCGCCCTGGCTGATATACGCATTGGGCAAGGCCGTATGCGCGAGGCCATGAACACTTATGAACGCGGATTGCAGCTTGCCACCCAGCAAGGCGGGTCTGTGCTGCGCGGCGCGTCCGATATGCACGTGGGACTGAGCGAACTCTATCGTGAACGTGACGATTTGAACGCCGCCACACAGCATCTGCTGAGAAGCAAAGAACTCGGTGAATTTACCGGGTTACCCCAAAACCTGTACCGCTGGCGCGTGGCGATGGCGCGAATACGTGAGGCACAGGGCGATCTTGACGGCGCGCTTGACCTGCTCCACGAGGCCGAACGCCTGTACAAGAGTGACTTCTTCCCCAACGTGCGCCCCATCGCGGCGCTGAGAGTACGGATATGGATCGCGCAGGGGAGGTTGGGGGAGACTTTCAACTGGGCGCGTGAACAGGGTCTGTCGGTGGATGACGACCTGAGCTATCTGCACGAGTTCGAGCACATTACGCTGGCGCGGATGCTCCTGGCACAGGCTAAGCTGGCGGACCGCCCCATTCTGGATGCAATGGGACTTCTGGAACGTCTCTTGCACGCAGCCGAAGAAGGGCAGCGGACCAGAAGCGTCATCGAGATTCTGGTGCTGCAAGCGCTGGCGTACCAGATGCAGGGGAATAACCCCGCCGCTCTTGTGCCGTTGGAACACGCCCTGCTGCTGGCAGCGCCGGAGGGCTATGTCCGGTTGTTTGTGGACGAAGGTGCGCCGATGGCGATCCTGCTCGAAAAAGCCGGAAAACGCGGGATCGCTCCGAACTATGTGCAGCAGCTGCTGAGCAGTTTTGGCAAGACTGAGAACAGAACGCTCGTTAAACAGGCTTTGAGCGATCCACTGAGCGAACGCGAGATTGATGTGCTCCGGCTCCTCGAAACCGACCTCAATGGCCCGGAAATGGCCCGCGAACTTATGGTGTCCCTGAATACGCTGCGCACGCACACCAAGAATATTTACAGCAAACTCGGGGTGAGCAGCCGTCAGGCCGCAATCCACCGCGCTGATGAGCTTCATTTGTTGTAACGAATCCGCACACACCACGCCGGATTTTCGCACCACGTACCGGGGTTCTCCTCTCCCTCACCATCTCCATAACCACAAATCACCACATCAATCACCACATGTGGTGATGCCTGCTCCCCATCTTGCTTTGTATAGTGCACTTGAAGCTAAGAACGAGCGCAGCAGCATGGGCATGGTTCCACAGGAGGCACATGCAGGAGGCATAGGATGAAAGATCCACACGCATCACCGGACGATCAGGGCGGGCCTGGGCTTTACGAAATTCGCGTCAGAGGTCATCTGGATGATCGATGGGCGGACTGGTTTGAAGGGCTGACCATCACGCGAGAAGACAACGGCGATACGCTGCTCACTGGCGCGGTAGTCGATCAGGCTGAGTTGCATGGCTTGCTGAGGAAAGTGCGGGATTTGGGGATGCTCTTAATCTCGGTCACCCGCATCGATTCCGGTCAGATTGATGAGTAAGTACCAGACATCAAGTCGAGAGTGTCAATAAGGAGAAAAAACAATGGCTGCCAACGAACGTGTCAATTCGATCAAACATACGATCACCCATCAGACCTCACCACGCAAGCTCGCCATCGCGACGGGGGTGTTTTTCCTCATTACCCACGTCACATCGATTCCCGCGGTTTTCCTGTACGGCCCGGTTGTGGATCATGCCGACTACATTCTGGGCTCCGGCTCTGAGGCGCGCGTGCTGGTGGGGGTATTATTGGAGGTGATCCTCGGTTTCGCTATGGTCGGGTCCGCCGTTGCGCTGTATCCGGTCGTCCGGCGGCACAATGAGAGCCTGGCGCTCGGCTATGTGGGCCTGCGCACGCTCGAAGCGGGCGTCATCGCCGTCGGCGTTATCCCGCTCCTGGCAATCGTAACGCTGCGGCAGGATCTGGCGGGGACTGCCGGTACCGACCCGACCACGCTCGTGGCGCTCGGTAAAGCCCTCGTCTCGTTCCATGACTGGACCTTCGTGGTCGGCCCTGGCCTGACCTCCCCCGCGAATACTGTGACGATGGCCTACCTGCTGTACAAATCCGGCCTCGTACCGCGGTTTATCCCGGTGATGGGGCTGATCGGTGGTCCGCTGATCTTCGTCAGCAATGTCGCCAAGCTGTTTGGCCTCTACGAAGGTATGCCAGCCCTGGTGAGCATCGCTGTGCTCCCGATTTTAGCCTGGGAAGTGACCCTGGCCGTCTGGCTCATCACCAAGGGGTTCCGGTCATCCGCCACCCTGGCTGAGCCTGCCCCTACGCCTGCAGCCGAGCTGTATAGCGCCGCCTAGATCGGCACCAGACACAGTTTGGAGGGAGGGTCGAGAACTCTCCCTGTTCTAAATCGTCGCTGCATATCGTTCACAAGCCGCACACCTGATCCGCTAGAGAGGAATATCTAATGAAAGCCATTGTCGCCACTCAATACGGTCCGCCGGAAGTTCTCGAACTAAGGGAAGTCGCAAAGCCTGTTCCCAAAGAAAATCAAGTCCTGGTCAAAGTTCATGCGACCACCGTCACAGCCGGGGATTCCAGAGTGCGGAGTTTCACCGTTCCTCGCTCAGCCTGGCTGCCTGCTCGCCTCACGCTGGGTTTGAGAAAGCCCAGAAAGGCCATCCCAGGGATGGTGTTAGCTGGGGAAGTAGAATCGGTCGGCAGCGCGGTCAAACGTTTTCAGAAGGGCGATCAGGTGTATGCCTACGACATCACACGCTTGAGTACATATGCCGGATACGCCTGTGTGGCGGAAGACAGCGCGCTGGCACTCAAACCGTCAACTGTCAGCTATGAGGAAGCCGCCGCCATTCCTTTCGGGGGCATTACCGCCCTGTATTTTCTGAAAAGAGGGAAGATCCACAGCGGACAACGCGTGTTGATCTACGGCGCTTCTGGCAGCGTGGGGACGGCTGTGATTCAGCTCGCAAAGTTCTTTGGTGCAGAAGTGACCGCTGTATGCAGCACGGCAAACGTGGAAATGGTGAAATCCCTGGGGGCCGATCACGTCATCGATTACACCAAACAGGACTTCACCACCGGGGGCGAGACTTATGACATCATTTTCGATACCGTAGGCAAGAGCTTGCTTTCCAGTAGTCTGAGATCGCTCAAGGAAGATGGAAGCTACCTTCAAGCTGTTGCCGGGCCGGCACAACTCATCCAGATGCAGTGGGCTTCCATGAGGAGCGGCAAAACGCTGATCGGCGGCACCGCCGTTCCCACGGCGGAATCTCTCGCGTACCTCAGCGAACTGGTTGATAAGGGGAAGCTCAAGCCCGTGATTGATCGCTGCTATCCGCTGGAACAAATGGTGGAGGCGCACCGGTATGTCGATCAGGGTCACAAGAAGGGGAACGTCGTCATCACCGTGGGCCAGAATATTGAACCCTGACCCGCGGCACGCTATGGCTACGAAAATCAGGTAGTCGAGAAGATACACCCCCACACTTCGTAGAATCAGATTATCAAAATGGAGGCTCGAGATGGTGGATGTGGTGATTGTCGGTGGCAGTAGTGCCGGATTGAGTGCCGCCCTGATCTTAGGTCGGTCCTTGAGAGAGGTTGTCGTTATCGACGACCAGCAACCCTGTAATCGCTTTTCTAATGCATCTCACGGTTTTTTGACTCGTGATGGTACACATCCTTTGGAATTACTGGGAATCGCCCGTGATCAACTTGATCGCTACCCTAGGGTCGCTCTCAAATCGGCAACAGCGGTACACATTGAGAAACTTGATGGCGGATTCGAAATCATCAGTTCGGATGCCTCCAAAATACAGGCACGGAGGGTCCTACTCGCGACCGGCTTGCACGATGAGCTGCCTCTGCTGGAGGGTATCGAAGGATTGTGGGGGAAAAGTGTGTTTCACTGTCCTTATTGCGACGGTTATGAAGTCAACGGACAAGCGCTTGCCGTTTATGGCGCGAGTGAGGCAGCACTTCACCAGGTGATGCTGCTTCGCAACTGGACTGACAACCTTACCCTTTGTGTTGCCGAGGGATGGGAACTGACTGCGGCGCAACGCGAAAAGCTTACCCGATTTGGGATTCGAGTGGTTGACCAACCGATAGCGGCGCTTGAGAGCAAGGACACTCAGATCCGGGCAGTTCGATTTGTTGATGACACATCGGTGAGTTGTGCTGCTTTGTTCATTCGTCCAAAAACCACCCATAGAACTACTTTTGCCCACGATTTGGGTTGTGAAGTCGATGAACATAATGTAATACAGGTTAATCCGCGTGGTCGAACAAGTACCGAGGGCGTCTACGCAGCAGGGGATTTGTCGTCACCAATGAGAAGTATCGCCATCGCCGTGGCACAAGGCGCGGCAGCCGCCTACGGGATAAACGCCGACCTGATTGACCAGGATTTTTCCTGAAGCGAATGCCCTGGGCAGGTGATTGATTGTTAGATATTTTAAAATATAATTATAATGTTTAATTGAAAACAAAACACAAGAGAAACTAAAAGATGAGTGAGGAAGCTAATGGCACTGGCAACCTGGTGGAAAAACGATCCCATACCCGGCCTGAAATTGCTGCCTGATTTAACCGTTGAACGTGCTGCAGACGATACAGAACTGGCGCAATTGAACCGGGTAAGCCTTGAAGAACTGCACACGCGCCGCTCCAACGGGCACGTCCCCTACATCGCCTATCTGGCAGGTATACCCGCCGCTTACGGTTGGGTGGCAACCCAGGCGGCCAGCATAGGTGAATTGGGGCTTAACTTTGTCGTACCTGACAGGGATAGCTATCTGTGGGATTTTGCAACTCACCCGAGATGGCAGGGACGCGGCCTCTATCCACGTCTGCTCCAGGCCATTATCCAGCACGAGTCAGACGGGACAGAACGATTCTGGATCATCCATGCGCCAGAGAACCTACCCTCAGGAGCAGGCATGGGAAAAGCCGGGTTCAAGGCGGTCGGCCAACTCGCCTTTCTGAGTGAGGGTCGTGTCGGGTTGGCCCCGTTGGAAGCCAGTGACCGTGTCCAGATCGGTGCGGCCCTGCTCGGTGTGCCGTTGGTCGAGGACGATCTCAGCCCGTGCTGGCGCTGTATGGAAGAATTGATTTGCACCTGCCGCCTCTCGCCGGATGACTGCACCTGCGCAACACCAGTCTGGCACTCAACTCTGGACTGATCCCGGTTTAGCGGACACTGATTGTGTCACAGGCATGTAGTTGCTCAAAGTCCACTGGACTGGGATAGCCCAGAGTGGAGTGACGGCGACACCGCTCCTGACCCGTCCGGTGGTCGATCAGGCTGCGCTGCACAGACTGTTACAAAAGGGTGCGTGATTTGGGACTGCCATCGATTCTCAGCCAGTCCCGGCCCCTCCAAGGCTAATCGACTTAGTATCTATCCGTAAATTGAGTGGGGCGTGAAAAAAGCGCGCATCTCGTGCAGAATAGGAGTGTCACCTACCCATCTGAAACGAGATGCGACTTGAGCAACGACTCTACCCCAAAGCCGAAAAATGTCGATTACTTTCGCGTGCCGCGCCCGATGTGGCGCAAGATCAAAAAGGTGCTGCCCAAAACGCCGAAGAAACGTGGGCCAGGACGACCACCAGCCGATAATCGGGCGGTCTTGAATGGCATTTGGTATGTGTTGTGGACCGGCTGCCAATGGAAAGCGGTGCACAAAGACTGGTTTGGCGTCTGTAGCAGTACGCTGCATGAACGCTTCCAAAGCTGGCAACAGCAGGGTCTTTTTGACCAATTCCTGCGGATCATGGTGAAGTTCTACGCGAAGAAACGTCAGGTCCAATGGTGTTGGCAGTCGATTGACAGTAAAAGCTGTCCTGCGCCGTTGGGCGGGGAACACACGGGCAAGAACCCGACAGATCGTGGCAAACAGGGCAGCAAGATTCACCTGCTGGTCGATCAGCGCGGCGCACCACTGGCGGTGTACATTAGCGGGGCCAACTGCCATGATAAATGGTCGGTGGATGACGTGATTATCTCGATGGTGATCCCTCGACCTGACCCAACGGACGTGGAACAACACGTCTGCATGGACCGAGGATATGATTATGAAGATGTCCATCAGTTTGTCGAGCAGGAACGCTATATTGCGCATATCAAACATCGCCGCCGACGCGGCGAACCGCTCGTGGACGACTGTCCGGTCCCGGGCGAAACTCAATTCCCAGCTCGGCGCTGGGTGGTCGAGCGCACCCTGGGCTGGCTGGCCAAACGGCGCAGTCTGCGCGTTCGCTGGTGCAAGAAAGTCAAGAATTGGCGGGCGTTCGTTCAACTGGCTTGCGCTCACATTTTGATGGATATGGCAATTTACGGATAGGTACTTATTAACATTATGGGGCAGCAGCATTTCTCGCTGTCCCATTTTGATCGGAGAATGACCGACATTTTCGCCAAATCATGGGAGGATGGACTAATTGACCCCCACAGCTGACAGCATGAGATCTTCACACGGGAGAACGGAATTAACCACCCCTTAACAGAGGACTACCCACATCAGGGTATTGGTCATTAGATCCCTATTCCACCCCATGGTGATGGTTTGCTTGAACACGCACACAGCAAGATCATCGGTGTGCCGGCTCTGAATGGTTTACATCATGACTATCGACGGGCTGCTTGAGCGAAGAAACGGCAACTGATCGACTTTTCGGCCCCCACAGGTGGCATAGCCCGCTTAATTTTTGGTCGAAGTTTTTCGGGGGCGGTAAACCAATAAACGGGCCACCCTAGCGGTTTTGGAGTGTTCCATGATCGCGGATCGAATACTGTGTAGTGTTGATTTTCTCCCGTGGATTAATTTTTGAACTATTCGGACTTTAATCCACTAAATCTTGGTCAAAAATGGCTTTGAAGGCGAAGGAGGACGCACACTTAAACTGCGTCCTCCAACCTTCTCCACCCAAACAATTACACAGCCGGATGATTACTCGCCCATCATCATTTCTTCGGTCAAAGCCGCATAGAAGAACGCATCCAGTTCTGCGCGTAGGTCGGTGCAGAACTGATCTTCGCCTTCAATGGTTCCCGGCATGAGCATGGTCGTCATGTCGTCCATCATGCTCTCTTCCGGCGTGCTTTCCATCATTTCTCCCTCTGGCGTGGCTTCCATCATCGTCTCATCGCTTTCCATCATCGCCATCATCGCCTCGAAGAGCGGTGCATATTGGCCTTTATCCAGCGTGGAAACATCGTACATGGAATGGAAACCATAATCGTATTCGGCAATGTAGAGCAGTGTGACGAGGGTGGAGTCACAGGTCACTAATTCCATATCATCCTGCGCTCGTGTAGTAGAAGTACGTGCGGAAAAACCGAAGCCAATAACGAGCGCCAACACCGAGGCGGTAACGAACAACACCGAACGTTTAAAGGAAAACATGGTTAGTTTCTCCAATCAGATTGTTTGTGCGATAGGGGCAGTCTAGCAGGCAGTTCTATCATACAGATAACCAAAAGATTACAGCTTCCTTACGTGGGCTGCCGGAGAGGAAGGGTAAAACTGAAGGTGGTCCCCATTTCGGCGCGGCTTTCTACCCAGATTTTGCCATGATGCGCTTCGACAAATCCCCGCGCAATGGCGAGACCCAGTCCAGTGCCACGCCGCCCGTCTTCATCACGGACACGTGAACCGTCACCGCGATAGAAGCTCTCAAAAACATAACCAACATGATCAGGGGAAATGGTCGACCCGGTGTTATGGACCTCCACACGCACCTGATCCACTTCGCGGCAGGCACGGATCACGACTTCGCCCTGAGTGGGGGTATGCTGCAAGGCATTGTCAATCAGGTTATAGAGTACACGTTGGATTTTGTCGGATGCCATATAGACCGGATCGAGATCCTCCCCCACGCTGCCGATCAATCTTACCTGTCGTCGCTCGGCGCGAGGGCTGATACTGCTGAGTACATCCGAGATCAAATCTTTTAATGATGACATATCATAATGGGCATCCAGGTGTCCTGCATCCAGTTTCGCCAGTTCAAACAGATCATCAATCAGGCGGCTCAGGTGTTGGAGTTCGGAGCGTGAACTGTGAACATAACGCGATACAGTATCTGGATCGGTGACGACTTCATCCGCCAGCGCCTCTATCATGACCCGAATCGAGGTGAGCGGTGTCCGCAAGTCGTGAGATACCCAGGCGATCAGATCGCGCCGGGTTTGCTCAACCATTTTCTTTTGGTGTTCGATTTTTTGCAGATTGTCGACCATCCAATTGAAGGTCTGGGTTAACCTGGCCAGTTCGTCACTGCCCACTGCGTCCAATCGTATATCGAGTTTGCCTTGCGCCAACTGCTCGGCTGCCTGCGAAAGTGCCTGAATGCGATCAGTGATGGTGTTGGCAACAAATAGTCCAAAGATCAGGGCGGTCATTCCAGCGAACACCAACAGCGCCATCGTCAGCACCAGGTCGTGCTGGCTGATAAACATCAATTGGGCCGTGACCCAAACATTGAGAATGATCAGCACGGTGGTGATAATCACGATCATCATCAAAGACCAACGTAAACTCGAAAACCAGCGCAGCAATCCCTGTCGATACAGGAGATAAGCGAGCAACACAGTTATCCCACCTGACCCGGACATGAACAAAATTAACAGCCGCAGGTCGTTCGCCGGAGGGTTGAGATTTACCACTATAAAGAGGATAGCCAACAGCAGCGCGGCGACCATTCCGGTCAGGAGTGTGATGATCGTGAGCCAGGGAGATCGTTTCATGAAAGGGGAGCCTCAAACTTGTAGCCGATCCCCCAGACCGTATGGATATAGATCGGATGAGAGGGATCAGGCTCGATTTTCTCGCGCAAACGTCGGATATGCACCGTGACCGTACTTTCGTCTCCATAAAATTCGTAACCCCATACCTGGTCGAGCAGTTGGGTTCGAGTGAAGACCTGCCGGGGATGACAGGCCAGAAACCACAGCAGGTCGAATTCTTTTGCAGTCAGCGCAAGCGTAACCTCGCCGCGTTTTGCAGTACGGCTGTTTGGCTCTAACCATAGATC